>JANXXY010000394.1 GCA_025350365.1 Bacteroidales bacterium
AAAAAATGGATTTGAAAACTAAAAATCCCTTTAATTGGTATATTGACAAAGATTTGGACTATAATATATCACTAGATTCTAGTATTGTCTATAAAGGTAAATACGCACTTAAAATCGATAATATTGGAAAATTTACACCTAAGGGACAGGCTAGGGGAGGTTCAATATTAATTGACAATATCCATGCAAAAAGAAGTATTAAGCTGTCAGGATATATAAAAGCTGAAAATACAAACTCTGATTCACTTGGTTTATTTATTAATGTGCCTGATGAAAATATCATAAAAATCTCCAAAAATATTAATTTAGCAAGAACTCATAACTGGAAGGAGTATACAATAGAACTAAAATTACACAAAGATTTGGAAAGTTTTTATATTGGCGTATGCTTGTTAAAGGATGGAAAAATATGGGTGGATGACTTAAAACTTTATATAGATGGGAAACAAATTTCTAATATTCCCCATCCTGAATTTGTAGCTTCTAATTTAGAAATCAAATGGTTAAAAAAGCATAGCACAGAAATAAAAAAACCTAATCCCAAAGATGAATTCGACGATTTGCTTCCACTTGAAAAAATGATTGGAGAGGCTCGAATCGTTGGGTTGGGTGAGTTTTCACATGGAACGAGCGAAGTAATGAAAATGAAACAGAGGATGTTTGAGTTTCTAGTGACAAAAATGGGGTTTTCAATTTTTTCCATTGAGGCCAGCATGCCTGAAGTATATAAACTCAATGATTATGTTCTTTATGGGAAGGGTGATCCTGCAGTACTTTTGAGAGAAATGAAAGACTGGTTATGGAATACGCAGGAAATGTTGGACCTGATTGAATGGATGCGAAAATTCAATGCCAGCGGTAAAGGGAAGATCCAATTCACTGGTTTTGATATGGAGTTCATTATCGGTGCAATAGAAAATCTAAACAAGTTCGCTGAGAAACATGATAGAATCTTAAAATCTAAACTTGATGAACTTACAGTATTAGTTGAAAAATTACAATCAAAAGGAGCACAGATTTTTGAAAGTATAGATGAATTCGTATTGATTAAATCCCAATGCGAAAAAATACTGTCTTATATATCTAATAATAAGTATGTTAAATCTACGACCATGGATGAATCCGACCGTAAATGGTTAATACAAAATGCAAATATTCTTGTTCAAAATTTTGAATTAGGTTGCAAAATTGCAAATGGAGGGCCAAATAATATGGGAGGTGTATCTTTTAGAGATGAATGCATGGCTAAAAATATCAATTGGATTATAGAAAACAATCATAATGCCAAAATAGTATTGTGTGCTCATAATGTTCATATTTCCAAACAGAGAGATTGGATGGGTAGTTTTCTATCAGAAAAATTTGGTGCAAGCTATTATAATATTGCATTTCTTTCTAATAGTGGTACATACACTGCAAAAAAACCCACCTTCAGACTTTCTTCAGATAATATGTTGCATGAAGGTAAACCAGGATCCTTCGAATATTCATTTCATAAAACTGGTATGCAGTGTTTCTTTTTTGATTTTAGCCAGGTTAATGAAAAAGAACCTGAAAGTCAGTGGCTAACTTATAACTTAAGATATCACAGTATCGGAGCTGATGCTGTTGAAAATGATCAGTTCCAAAAAGCCAGAATAAGTAAATTATATAATGCAATTATTTATATTGATTCAACCCATGCATCACATTGTTTTTCTGCTTATTGATATATTTTTAAATATAGTTTAATATTATTATCTCAATTTAAACTATTAAATACAAATGGTATAAGACTAATAAATAATTATTTACTCGAAATTATGGTGATAACCATTAATAATGAATATCAATGTTATTCCTCTTCTATATTAATCAGTAAATTATGATTATTTATCTTATCCAAAAACGCACAAAATGATTCCAACACCCAGGATATCCTTTATAACAGCTTGCATGGGTAGGCTTCACCATTTAATTGAAACCTTACCTAAAAATATAAATTGGAACTTAGATTATCCATATGTTGAATTTGTATTACTAGACTATTCGATTTTCCTATTCCAAAAAATTCCAGAGTTTTATATTTAGGATTAATCAAGGATGATTTTTTTAATATTAGTAGAATTAATCAAGATTATAAGGATCTTATCAGAACTTTAGTAAATTATAAAGACGAAAATCCTCAAACAAGAATTATATATTGCTCTCTTGGCTCTTTAACAAATTTGTATAAAGAATTAACTACCAATTTTTTCATTAAAATGATTGAGGTCTCAAAATTATTACCTGAACATCAATATATCTTCTCTATCGGTGAATACATTAGCATCGAACACCTCAAAACAATTCCAACTAACGTGTATGTATTTAGGAAAGTAGATCAAATTTATACATTGCGTTTTACAGATATAATGATTAATCATGGTGGGTTAAATTCAATCACTGAATGCATAAATAACAATGTTCCAATGATAGTTTTCCCGCTTTCAAAAATTTGGGATGAAAAAGGGAATTCTGCAAGAGTTGTTTATCATAAAATTGGATTGCGAGGTCAAATCAAGCGTGATAGTCCATCCAAAATTGCATCTATTATTAAAAAAGTACTATTTGAATATTCGGAATTTTATAATACTATTTTCAAATTGAACAATTTGGTGACTATTAAGTATTCAAGCAAAAATATATATCCAAAATTGGAATATATTTTAGAAGATTAATAATTATAGAAAATTTAATAGCCTATCATTTTACATAAAAAATCAATAATCATTTCGATTTTGCAACTATTAAAAGTAAATTTAAGATATATGAGATTCGTTATTTTTATACTTTTTTACTTTGTGCTTACATTAAGTGCATATAATCAAACTGTTACAGCAAGAGTTATTGATTCTTCAACAGGTGAGCCTTTAGAATTCGTCAATATTTGGTTTATTAATACACCATTAGGTACTGTAACGGATGAAAATGGATATTTCAAAATTGAAATCCCTGAACAGTTAAAGAGCGCTAATGTCCGGATTTCAATGATTTCATATATTCCACAGGTATTTACAGTCGAAGAACTAGCTAATAAGGTAAATGCAATTAACCTCATTCCATCTCCAACGCAACTTAAAGAAGTTGTTATCAAATCAACAGGAAAATTAAAAAAAGTAGGAAATACTGATTATTCCCGAATTGGTAATTTATGTGGTTGGGGCGGGCCTCATTTCGGAAGGGGAAATGAGATTGGAACAAAATTAGAACTTGGGTCATCTCCAGTTTCAATAAGAAGTTTAAATATCCATGTTCATAGGCAAGCTTTTGATAGCAGTTTATATCGATTACATATACGAAATATTGCAGATAATCTTCCATTCAATGATTTGCTTGATAAGAATATAATTTTAACTATTAAAAATGAATCAGGATGGGCCTCCATAGATCTTAGTAAATATAATATTATTTTAAAAGGAGATATTGCATTGACATTAGAATGGGTTAAGGCAATATCTCCAAATAAGAACCGTGAAATGAAAATTAATAAAAAAGCTACTCCAGAATATGTTCTTTTTAATACAATAAAAAAGAAGGGATGTACATATACCCGATGGGGTTATGAATCAAAATGGGTGGCAAACCAAGAAGAGAGTCCCTGTTTTTATTTGACTATAGAAGAATAATAGTTTGATTCTAGCATTTATTTTGTCAAGCTATATGTTGAAGTTGCAATCGCAAAGATTTCAACATTATTTGTAAAAAATTAATAGAATAAAGGATTTTCGCTCAAATCGGCATAAACGATAAGGGATTACTTTTTGTAATTTAATTCAAGTTTATTTAACATAATCATAATTATAGGACTTAATTTTTGCATAAAATCAACACCTTACACTTTTTTGCAAATTATACAAAAATACGTTAAACAAAATATGAGGCGTAATAGGTTGAAATATAGTATGATATATTTGGAAGGTTCCTTAATTTGATTTGGGCTTTTTTGAGGCGGATTTCGACCGTAAAACCAAAAAAGGTAACGTCTTTCGACATTACCCCTTTTTTCATTCAACACCAACAAAATCTAAACTGATATATTCCAAACGCGTCATTCCAGGAATAGTTGTATTTCCGAGCGGGGAAACGCTTAAAAAAATCCAATCTCCCCGAAGGGGTTGGGCAGGCTGCGCTATCGCTACCGAATCCTCTACCCGATTTTAAAGAAATCGGTTATCCGGGTCCCTCCCACTTCACATCGCTAACTTAAAAATACCCCCCCCCCACCCTTTTAGCGGTATAAAGCCTTTTTTTTCTGGTATTAAAGCCATTTGGCGGTTACTTCGCTGCGCAACGTTTCAGGTCCGCCCAGCTCGCACACTGGCTAAATGTGCCCAACGCGCCAAAAATGTAAAGTTAGCCAGAAAGACATTGTAATATAATTACTTATATAATGATTTTCCTTTTGATATTATTTTTTTTCATCCAATTGCAAAGAGTAGGTTCAGTAACTTTATACCTTTTTGCAATAAATTTTTGAGTAGACCCATTGTTTAACAAAGCTTCAATTTCAAGTTTATAAATATCAATCTTACTCTTTCCCGGACCTTTTGGCCTCCCTAATCGCATACCGGATAACTTTCTTGCCTGAAGGGCTTCACGGGTTCG
>JANXXY010000398.1 GCA_025350365.1 Bacteroidales bacterium
TCCGGCTTTCAGATTGAATGGCTGACACAAATTCCTTACTTAAATGGAGGGATTTTTGACAGGCTGGAGGAAGATAACGCCAAAGAAAGTATTGAAGATTCGGTAATCAGTATCCCAAATTACTTGTTTTAAGGCATTGTAAAAAACATTTTGCAAAACTCCTCTGTAATATGAATTCTTTTGCAGGAAATCTTGATCATCAACATCATTGGTTAGATTGTATTTGTTCCCTTCCCAGTCAGTAAGTTCAAGTAGTTCAAGTTTGATAAGTCCTTTTTCTTTCACAAACCAGCAAAACATGGTACGGGCAAGAAGTCGTACCAAAAAATTCTTGATATTTTCTTTTTCGTTGATGTAATCAGGTTTGAAAGGGAGCTTTATTTTTTGGGTAGCGTAATAAAACCAAGCCTGCAAATCCTTATAAAACTGATCATTTAAGGCTTGTAACGAAAATTGAGTTTGCCAATATTGGTAAAGTTTTGCAAAGGAATTTACCCTTTGATTTTCGATATTCAAGTTGAAAAGAATCTTTAAATGAGCTGCATGAGTTTTTGCAACATTAATATCCTTCAACATGGTTACTTTACCCACCTTTTCACCCTCACGCCATTCTTGTTTGTATTTGATGCGTTCGGTATTGGCAAATGAAATGTAGTTGTTGTATTTAAAAACTATGGTAACAGGAGTGTAAGCGAAAGTTCGATTGAAAGCTCTTGTAATTTCGGCAAATTGGCTTCGGGTAATAGGCAAGCCGTCTTTTCTGTTTTTAAGGGTTACACCAAAAAGCAACAATCCATCATAGTCGGCCTTTAGTTTTTTTACCTGTGCTAAGTTTTTGAATGTTTCTGTGCCGTCAAAAATGGCATCGTTCACCATACCCAAAGCATACACATCGGCAATTAGTTTATGTGCTTCGTTATTTTCTTTAAACCCTTCGCCCAATATGTCGGCTGGTGATGCAGGTTCATCAGCCAGATAATCAACGGGCACTTTCAGTTCTGCGAAAAATGCTTTTAAAGCATCAATGAATGGTTCGCTATTGAATTTTAAGATTGAATTCATTACGTACTTACAATAAACCAAGTGATTAAATCGAAATTATCTTTGTTGAATTTCTGCGTTGCAGAACCTTCTTCTTTTAGTTTTTGAATGGCGGTTTTGCTTCCTGATTTCAGTTTATTCAACATATCCAGTGCAGCTTTGCCCATTTTTTGTTTTACCGTGCCATCTTCTTGAACTTCTTCTTCTGTAGCCTGACTTTTCAACCAGGTTGATAAGGCAACCGATAAATGTTCAATAGATTTCGATTCGCCCTGGTCAATTGCTTTTGGCACAAATCGGAGTTCCTCTTTGTGTTTTGCCAATGCATTCAATACTTCTTTTTGATTTAAGAAAACCGATTTGCCCAAATGGTCAATGTAAATGAGTTCATAACCCTTGTATTCAAAATTGTTTGATTTTGCTGGTTTACTCGGATAGCCCATTAAAGCAATCATTCCCTCTTCGGGGCAAACTTCCTGAATGGCTTTAAAACCTGTGTAAATTCCGTTTGGTAGCGATTTGTAAAACTGTTCGTTCTTTCTCAATTCTTCCAACAATTCCTGACGGAATGTTTCCAAAGAGAAGTCATCAAAGCCCAATGATTTTTCAGTTTCAATTTCATCCCAAGACGATTGCATTTGCTCCAACATTCTTGCTTTCTGCTTTTGCTCCAAATTTTCATCATCTGCCATTTCTTTAAAAGTATCGGAAAAGTCGAGATGGACTTCGGAACCAGCCAACTTCATTGCAGCCATACGTTGCTCAATTCGTCCCTGCAAATTCAAATAGGTATTAATGTTATTTGATGGCCAAAAGTTGATGCCAAATATTTTTGTATTTGGCGAACCCAAACGGTCAATACGACCCATTCGCTGAATAACCCGAACAGGATTCCAATGAATATCGTAATTGATTACTAAGTCGCAATCCTGCAAGTTTTGTCCTTCACTCAAAGCATCTGTCGCTATCAAAATATCAATCGGATTTTGAAGTTTGTCATAAGTCCGTTTGTCATTTTCAGAAAGCCATTGTTGCCATTCATCAAACTGTTTGTTCAATTCAAGTTCTTTGCTCGATGGCTCAAAAGTCCATTCTTTTTCTCTGAATAATTTGGTGAAAGGAGCAAAGCGTTCCAAAATTGGTTCATACTTTTTGGTTTCGCCGGCTTCGTTCCATACGGTGGAAGTGTCGCCACTCACAGCGGCAACATTATCAAAACCTCTTGCTGTTAACTGCTCGAACAAATAAAATGCAGTGTCTTTGTAAACAGTAAAAATCAATACTTTGGTGTTTCCATCATTTTCACCCGATTGCCTTTTCTTAATAATTCGGTTTATCAGCGCTTCAAGTTTATCATCTTCGCTGTTGTGGTTTCTTGGCTTCTTAATCTCT
>JANXXY010000410.1 GCA_025350365.1 Bacteroidales bacterium
GCAAATTTTAAAATATTTTTAATCCATTTTAAACCTTTTATCAAAAGCACAGTCAAAGGTGCAAATTCAATTATTTGATAATTATTAAAAAAATGTATTAATTAATTTAAATGAATGATTATGAAAACAAGAAACATCAATGTGGCGTTTTTCTTTTTCTTTATGAGTATGGGTCTATGGTTAACGTCCTGTAATAAGGATTCATCAACCCCATCAACAAGTGGCAATGCCCTTACAAATCAACAGGCAGTGCAGGTGCAAAATTCCGATGCCCAGGATGCCCTTGCGGATAAAACCGAGGAAGATATTGACAACCATCTAGAAGAATTGCAAAATAACAATTATGCTGCTTCCTCAGTAAAATCAGCTCTTTCCGATCCAATGGATACATTAATCATCACCGTAGATCATCCTGATACCACAATATTCCCAAAAGTGGTTACGCTTAATTATTACAGCTATAAGGATGACTCTGCCAATGAAAGTATCATTAAAAATGGTAAAATTACAATCACTATCAATGTTGCTGATACCAAACACCCAAGGTTAATTTCACGGGCCTTTGTATTCACTAATTTTGCTGTAACTACCGATAGTACAACCGTTATTTTAAATGGCACAAGAAACGTAATTCGCCAAAAGGACACTTACAAGCTCAAGGGGCTTGAATCGGCAAGGATTGCAGTAACAGACCATATTACAGCAGCTCTGAAATATGCAGTTACAACTACGGGTAAAAACGACACTCTTACCTTTACGCGCAATGTGAACAAATTACGTACTGCCATCTCCTATTACCAAAATGTTAACTATAAGTCTGCTGAACCAGCTTATAATTTAACACATTTACGTTTCAAACATGAATCTTCAATGGATTCGCTAACCTATACCGGCACAGTGGAAGGTATTAACGAAAAAGGTGAGCCATATACAAAAACTGTTACAGACCCGCTTATTATTACTGCATATAAAGGCAGTCTGGTTATATCAGCCGGTACAATCACGTATGTAGTGGGTACAACGGTTTCCTATCAGGTATCATTTATGGAGGACACTGCACACAAGCATTACACGCTGGTTACCGTGAAAGATAATCTTACCGGCAAAACAAAAAGTTTTGACCGTAAGTTTGGAAACCTATTTAAAAAATGGTGGTAAAACCTTCAACCAAATAAAGAGGCTTGCTTGAATGTAATTTGAGCAACCTCTTTGGAGTAAGTTTCAAATTCAAATTCAATTTCAATATTTATTTTCAGGAAAGGAACTTACAGACATAAGTTTTATAAGTAAAAGTGTATTTTAATCGATACACTTTTTCTATTTAATGGAGTGTTACAAATTGTGTTTGAAATTCTCCATATTTGTCGAAGATGGAAAATAAAATTGCTAATTACTTCGTCTTATGACTTACTACTTGTTACTTACGATTTATTTGCACGTATCTTTTACCATGTAATTTGTATCAACCGCTAAAGTATTAAACTGGCATGTATCAGAGTATTGTTGATGGACAGTTTTAGTGTTTATATTTACGGGAAACAGAAAATAGGCTAGACAAACCGTTACAAAGCCAGCTTTTAGACCAAGGGCTTTCATTGAAAAAAGCCATATAAGCACACCTGCAAATGAGTTGGAATGTACTTTATGGGCCGATTTTTTCATCAGAAAATAATAGTTTAACCGATCTTCGATGGCCTTATCAGGTTCAATATCCGGATTGTCTTTCAAAATTGATTTTCTGAACAAATGATCGGTGTTTGTATATTTTTTCATACTTGTTATGTTTTACAATAATCGTTGTGTTAATCAAAATGTTTCAAGGCATTTTCATATTTTACTAACCGTCCGGCAAGCCGCTTTCGGGTGTAAAACAACCTCGATTTAACTGTCCCTTCTGAAATGTCAAGTATTTGGCCGATGTCTTTTAAGGAAAATCCTTCACGGTAATGCAATAAAAAAACAGTTTTGTGTATTTCTTCGAAATTTTCGAGTTCACAGAATAAATCTCTTGTAAAATCTTCAATATCTATTTCATGAGTATCGAAATCGGGTTCGTCATCATCAAATAAATATTCCGTAACTACATGCAGTTCAGCATCGTTGCATAGTTTCAATCTCCGATATTCGTTTTTGCACATGTTATGTGCAATACTGAAAACCCAGGTCGAAAATTTCCGTGACTGATCGAACGAATCGGCTTTATCAATCACTTTTACAAATAATTCCTGAAGAAAGTCCTGAGCCTTTTCGTTGGAATTGCCTAACATTCGATAGAAATAATATAGCAATCGTTTACTATACCGTTGGTACAGCAAGTTAAAAGCACCCGGGTCGCCGGCAATTATCAGCGACACAAGTTGCTCATCGGAATTATCGTTGTAAGAGCGTTTAAAACTGAACATTTATTTTTTTGAGCGAACCATTATTGAAATCCCAATAACTATATAACCTGATAGTAAAAGAATAGGAGCCAGCGTTACTTTATTCCATGCATAAACCCGCGCTTCAAAAGATTGTGCATTTACTGATGTCCATCCCAAAACTATATAACCTAAAAGTAAAAGTAATATTCCGGCTATAAACCATTTGATATTCAATTTAAGAAAATTTAACGATTGTACATTCATCATTCTTTTTAATATCGGTACACCGAAGAATTAAAAGGTTCACGAACAATTGAAAAAATACTTTTACTTTGTCTCATAAAATAAAAAATAACTATCATGAAAATACAACTGTTAATTTTTTCGTTTTTCTTCTTTATTCAATCAATAACAAACGTGAGCGCCCAAGCCCAAACGATTAAACTCTGGCCATTGAATCCGCCGAAATCAATTTCTGATACTTCTTATCAGGAAATAATAAAAACCACTGATATTCTCAGAATCGAAAAAGTAACTGATCCCACGATTACTGTTTATCTGCCTTCAGCCGAAAAAGCCACCGGTTCAGCCGTCATCATTTGTCCAGGAGGTGGTTATGGCATTCTGGCCTATGATTATGAAGGCACTGAAATTGCTAGGTGGTATAATACAATAGGAGTGGCAGGCATCGTACTTAAATACAGACTTCCCAGTGATGTTATCATGCAGAATAAAAGCATCGGCCCATTGCAGGATGCTCAGGAAGCCATCCGGATTGTCCGCAGAAAAGCCAGGGAGTGGAATATTAACCCAAATAAGATTGGAATTATGGGTTTTTCTGCTGGAGGTCATTTAGCAGCTACTGCATCAACACATTATAATCAAAAAGTTTATGAACAAAGGACAGTACAAGCGCACGACCCGATTTTTCAGTATTGATTTATCCCGTAATTTCGATGAATAAGGAGTTAACTCACGGTGGTTCAAGAACAAATTTGCTGGGCAAAAGTCCTGATCAGGCACTTGTTGATCTATTTTCCAACGAATTACAGGTAACCAAAGATACTCCAACTGCATTTATGGTTCATGCACTTAATGATAATGGAGTACCGGTTCAAAACAGCATCAATTACCTTATGGCTTTAAAAAAGAATAATGTATCCGGGGAGCTTCATATTTACGAAAAAGGAGGACATGGTTTTAGCATGAGAAAAACCGATGGTACCGAAGGCAACTGGCCTGAAGCTTTAATGAGGTGGATGAAGGTGAAGGGGTTGTTGTAATTACCCTTTCTTCTTTTTACGATATTCCGCCGGAGAGACCCCTATCATTTTCCTAAATAATCTCGAAAAATAGAATTGGTCCTGAAACGCTAATTCCGAGGCTATTTCCTGAATTCGCATGGTTGAAAAATCAAGCATCTGGCATGCTTTCTGAATTTTTAAACTGAGAAAATATTTAATGGGAGAACGGGTTGTCTTCTTTTTGAAAACCATGGAAAAGTGCGACACCGAGTATCCGCAGTGCGACGCAAGTTCATTCAGATTCATATTTTTGTCCACGTGTTCCTGCATGAATAGAATGCTCTTTTCAATAAGATCGTGCTTCTGAATTTCTTTAATTCGCTTATATTGAGTTGAATATACAAAGGAGCCTAAAAAATGCCAAAGACAAACGCTTGAGTATTCAAGGTTTTCCTTGCTATAGCCCATAGAGAGGCTTTGGTAAATCTCCTCGAATAGCTGAATACGATCGTTATACATTGTACTTTCTAACGAATCAATTTTTTTAACCTGTATCACTGGTTCGACGAATAGGTCTGAATTTTCGCCTGAAAAATGAAGCCATATTATCGACCATGGATCCGCATTTGCAGCCCCGTATCGATGAGGAATTTGAGCAGGAATAATAAAATACTCATCCTTTTGAACATTTTGTTTATTGTCATCAATCTCAATCCAGCCATTTCCTTTAGTGCAATAAACTAAAATGTGCTGATTGCAACCCTCGTTTCTTTCACGAAAGTGATACTGGGCATTCACATAACTTCCGATATCTGTTGGGTATAATAATTTTGTTAATGGGTTGATCTTAATTTCAGTCTGGATAAACATCGGTAATACGATGGTTTGTTGTCCTTTAAATCCTTCACGCTTTCGAGTCATTGTGAAATTATTTGGGATCAAAATAATAAAAAAGTGCATATATTTCAAAAAATAATCCATGTATCATTTATATTTTAATATTTACTTTCGTCAAAAGCGAATGCTACTATACTAAATTAATATGCAAATCAGATACAATTGGAGATTTCTGTTGAGAATTTCGCTTGTAACAGCCATGGGAGGCCTACTTTTTGGTTATGACTGGGTCGTTATCGGTGGCGCCAAGTTTTTTTTCGAAAAGTTTTTTCAGATTTCCGACTCAAACTCTCTGAAAGGATGGGCCAATAGTTGTGCGTTGATTGGATGCCTTGGCGGAGCTGTATTATCGGGGTTTTTTAGCGATAAATATGGACGTAAGAAACTTTTAATCTTATCCGCTTTCATATTTTTTATTTCATCGATTGGCACCGGAACAGCAAATGCCTTTTTAACATTTGTTGTATGGAGAATCCTTGGGGGTGTGGCAATTGGACTGGCATCAACCCTTTCACCAATGTATATTGCCGAAGTAACTCCTGCATCGATAAGAGGTAGATTTGTCTCCATTAACCAATTAACTATTGTAATAGGCATTCTTGCGGCACAAATAATTAATTGGCGAATAGCCGAACCAGTGTCATTAGGCGCTACTGCCGACCAAATTTTGTATTCATGGAACGGTCAATTAGGTTGGCGGATCATGTTCTGGGCATGTGCTGTGCCAGCATTATTCTTTTTTTTGATGATGTGGTTTGTTCCTGAGAGTCCCCGGTGGCTTGCAAAAAATAAAAAGAATCACTTTAAGGTAAAACAAATACTTACGCGCATTGGAGGTGAAGCTTATGCTGAAAAAGAATTTATTGAAATTATAAAAACTCTTAAAAATTCAGAAGAAAAAGTGGAATTGAAAACTCTTTTTTCACCCGGGTTGAAATCAATACTAATTTTGGGTATCATGCTGGCTGTATTTCAGCAATGGTGCGGGATAAACGTAATATTTAACTACGCCGAAGAAATTTTTA
>JANXXY010000428.1 GCA_025350365.1 Bacteroidales bacterium
ATCAGATTGTCCCTGATAGTAGGCTACATTTGTCATCTCTGATAGTAGCTGCCATATTTATGACCAAAAAAAATCGAAACCGGACTGAAAAATATTCATGCGTTTGCCCTGGGGAGATGGTTCATATGTTTGAAAATTAAATCATTTAAATTACTATATTTCGGAGGGTATGAGTGGACGCCAGATTCTCACTAACGACCAGGTGTAGAATGATTTGAATTAACTATTAATCAATCAATTTAAAATTAACACAATACTATGATAAAAAACTATTTGGGTCAAGTAAGAAGAATTGTATTCTCATTTTTAGTGCTCTGTCTCGTTCAGGGCCTTTCTGCACAATCGTTTCTGCATACCCGCGGAAAAGATATTGTTGATGAGACCGGAAAGAAAATTCTCCTTAGAGGTGTGGGTTTGGGTAACTGGATGTTGCCTGAAGGGTATATGTGGAAATTTGGTAACGGAGGTGACCGTCCCCGGAAAATTGAAAAGATTGTGGAAGACTGCATTGGTCATGAAAAAGCAGATAAATTCTGGAAATCGTTTCGTGAAAATTACATCACCGAAGCCGATATCAAAAGGATAGCTGAGTTAGGATACAACTCAGTTCGTCCGGCATTAAACTCGCGTCTTTTCCTTACCGAAGGAGATAATAATATTTTTGTGGATGAAGGATTTACGCTTCTCGACAATCTGATTTCGTGGTGTAAAAAGTATCATATCTATGTGATTATCGACATGCATGGAGCTCCAGGCGGACAAACCGGACAGAACATCGATGACAGTCCAAACGATGAACCTGAGCTATTTATGAATCCCAAAAATCAATATTTATTAGAAAGACTATGGGTGAAAATTGCAGATCGGTATAAGGATGAACCTACTGTAGCTGCCTTCGATTTGTTGAATGAACCTTTACCCGAACGCACAGGCGCTGCCGAAAAATATAAACTTCAACTTGTGACATTATATCATCGTTTAATCAAAGCTATTCGCACTGTCGATAAGAATCACATGTTTACTGTGGAAGGATATAATTGGTCCAACAACTGGTCACTTTTCGATATACCAATGGACAACAATATAGTTTATCAATTCCATTATTATTGTTGGAGCAAGCCTGACAATCTGAATTCCATTAATCAATATCTGGTCAAGCAACAACAATTGAATGTTCCGGTGTGGGTTGGAGAAACAGGCGAAAAAAACAATGCCATATACTTTGCCACAACCCAGTATTTCGAAAAAAACAACATCGGATGGTCATTCTGGCCATGGAAAAAGATGGCTACTAAAAACACGCCTTATTCTATAAAAATGCCACATGGGTGGAGCGATATCATGGCGTATTCAGAAGGCGCTGCCAAAAAGGTTTCCAAAGTTGCAGCTGAAAAGATATTCGACGAATTAATCGAAAACATTAAATTAAACAATTGCAATTATTTCCCTGATGTGGTAAATGCGATGTTTCGCATGATTCCGCTAAGGGTTGAGGCCGAAAACTATGGGGATGATGGCTATCTGAAATCATATTTTGTAAAAGATACAGTGTTTAAGTCAGCTTTTTATCGCACAAAGGAACCAATTCAGGTAAACCCATTTGGGAAAGATAGCACAGAACAGGCTATTAAATTAGCAAAGAGTGAGTGGGTGGTATATAATTGTAAGGCTCTTAAACAATCACAAAATAATGTTACTCTGCATGCAAAAGCATTGAGCAAAACTGCTGAAATAAGGTTATCCATTAACGGAAAGGATACTGACCTTAAAATTGAATCTACCAAATGGCAGGATTTAAATGTAAATGATCAACCATTTAATACTGGAGAAAACCAGATAAAAGTGTTTGTAAAAACGGGAAATATTCAACTCGACTGGATTGATATTCAATAACATCAAATTAAATTACCAAAATAAACTACTAACTATGAATCCAAAAAAACAACGGCAACGTCAGGGAATAAGCTTTTTGAGAAATAAAATTATGTTCGGATTTTTTCTGGCAATTTCAATCCCAATAAGCGCTCAACATCTGTCGCCGGATATCCGGTTAAACCAAATTGGTTTTTATCCGGGCAGCGAAAAAATTGCCGTACTTGTTAAAGATATTAGCGGCAAATTTTTTATTACCACTCCTGATTTGACTGAGACATTATTTACGGGAGAATTAAGCGCCCCTCATAAATCGACCTTTTCACCCACTATAACAAGGATTGCCGATTTTACCATGTTTCAAAAGGAAGGTACTTATGTTTTATATATTCCGGAAGTTGGATTTTCATACCAATTCAATATAAAACCAAAAGTACATAACGATTTGGCAATAGGTTCGTTGAAGTCATATTATTTCCAAAGGCTTTCCATACCGTTGGCTTACAAATATGCCGGAAAATGGAGCCGGCCTGCCGGCCATCCCGATGATAAAGTATTGGTACATGCGTCGGCTGCAACGAAACAACGTCCCGAAGGCACTGTTATATCTTCATCAAAAGGTTGGTATGATGCCGGTGATTACAACAAGTATATTGTTAACTCAGGGATTTCAGTAGGTACCTTACTTTCGTTATATGAAGATTTTCCGGCCTATTGTGACAAAATTGCTGTGAATATTCCCGAAAGCAACAATAGTATTCCGGATTTATTGGATGAAGTATTATGGAATTTGAGATGGATGTTAACCATGCAGGATCCGAATGATGGTGGCGTATATCACAAACTAACAAATGCAGGTTTCGATGCATTTGTTGCTCCTGCCGATGCCAGAACGGCCAGATATGTCGTTCAGAAAAGTACGGCTGCGGCTCTTGATTTTGCTGCAGTAACTGCACAAGCTGCCCGTATCTTTAAAAAATTTGCAAATGAATTACCGGGACTCTCCGACTCGTGCCTTGCAGCCTCTGAAAAAGCCTGGGGTTGGGCAGTGAAAAACCCGGCTGTATTATACAATCAAAAAGCAATGAATGCCAGCTTCGATCCCGATATTACCACCGGAGAATATGGGGATGGTAATGTATCCGATGAGTTTATATGGGCGGCCTCGGAACTTTATGTTACTACCAAAAAAGAAAGCTATTATAAGGCTGTGAATCTCTTCCCCGATAATAAAATGCCTGTTCCTTCCTGGGGAGGGGTGCGTTTATTAGGTTATTATACTTTATTACGTTTCGAGAAGGAACTTACGCCTGGTGCTTCTAAAGATTTAATCGGATTAAAGAAAAATATGCTTGCGTTGGGCGATAGTATTTTAAAAGGTTTTGAAACAAATGCATATATGACTCCGATGTGCAATACGGTAAAAAATTTTATGTGGGGAAGTAATTCAGAGGCAGCTAACCAGGCAATTGCACTTATACAAGTTTACAAACTCAATAACCATAAAGAATACCTGACTGGAGCAATTCATTTCCTTGATTATATTATGGGACGCAATGCAACCGGATATTCTTATGTTACAGGTTACGGAAGCAAATCTCCTATGCATCCGCACCATCGCCCATCCGCCTCTGATGAAATATTGGATCCTATTCCGGGTTTATTGGTTGGAGGACCTAATCCCGGCAGAAACGATGGTTGTAAATATACATCGCTTGTGCCTGATGAGGCTTATGTAGATATCACTGAGTCTTATGCTTCCAATGAAGTGGCGATCAATTGGAACTCACCTTTTATCTATATGGTGTTTGCTGTTGAAGCCCTTGCGAAATAACACTAAAAAAAGCGTAAATTTAAAATTTCATAACCAGGATAATTTAAAACATTAATCAATGAATATAGAAGCTTATTTCAAAATTACTTATGGCCTTTATGTGGTTAGCTCCATAAATGGTAAAAAACTGAATGGGTTTATATCGAATACTGTTTTTCAGGTTACTTCCGAACCTGCCCAAATAGCAATAGTTTGTAGCAAAGATAATTACACATCATCAATTATACTGGCTAGCAATGTCTTTGCCATTTCGGCTCTTCGCAAAGAAACCCGGGCTGACATTATTGGAACATTCGGATTTCGTTCAGGAAAGGAATTTGATAAATTCGGCTCCTATTCCTATAAGATTGGAAAAACAGGAACTCCGATCCTTTTGGATGATGTTATTGCCTGGTTTGAATGTGAAGTAGTTCAAATGTTGGATATGGGGACTCATTTGTTATTTATTGGGAAACTCATTGATAGTGATCTGATTGATGCTACCGCAGACCCACTTACTTATGCTTGGTATCGCGATGTTAAAAAAGGGAAGGCTCCAAAAAATGCGCCCACTTATATCGATCCGGAAAAGCTAAAGCAACAAGCCGCGTCAGCAACTGATAAATATTATTGCACTGCCTGCGGACATATTTACGATCCGGCAATAGGTGATCCGGACTCGGGCATCGCTGCGGGAACAAAATTCCAGGATATCCCGGACAATTGGGTTTGCCCCGTTTGTGGCGCTCAAAAATCTGATTTTGCAAAGATTGATTAAATTATACGATTGAATAATAACCTAATAAATTCAAAAATCATGGAACAAAGTCTTAAAGGAACAAAAACCGAACAAAACCTTCTGAAAGCATTTGCTGGAGAATCGCAGGCGCGTAACCGATACGAGTTTTTTGTTAAAGTGGCCAGAGAAGAAGGGTATCAACAAATAGCCAACATATTTCAGAAAACAGCCGATCAGGAAAAGCAACACTCCAAACGATTTTTTAAGTTTCTCGAAGGTGGCGAATGTGAGATAACTGCTACCTATCCCTCCGGAAAAATAGGTACCACAGCCGAAAATCTTAAAGCTGCCGCTGCAGGCGAAAACGAAGAATGGTCTTTGCTATATCCTGAATTCGCCAGAGTTGCACAGGAAGAAGGTTTTCTGCAAATTGCCACAGCTTTTAAAATGATTATGAAAGTGGAAGCTGAGCACGAGAAAAGATATTTGAAATTGCTTAAAAACATTTTAGACGGAACTGTATTTAAAAAGAACGAAAGAGTAAAATGGGTATGTTCCAACTGCGGCTATGTTCATGAAGGTGAAAAAGCCCTCGACAATTGCCCGGCATGTCAACATCCACAATCATATTTTGAACTGTACGAAGAAAACTATTAATATTTTTAAAGTGAAACTGGTCAGGTTGTTTTTATTTTTCTGAAACAATAGGACCAGTTAACTTATTTGGTGAACCCTAAGTGTAAATAAAGTATATCTTTAAGGGGGATTATTTTACGAAAAATACCGTTTGTGAATTTTCCGGGTTTTCATGTAACCTAAAAACACAAAACTAAGTTAAAGGCAATAATAAACAGTCAGAACTTTCTGAACCTATAAATTTGGTTTTATGTTTTTCATGCACAAATGCAAGTTAATCAATAGTTATAAAGGGTGTATTCTTTTTTTATTTTTTATTTTCAATATTAATGAATCTGTTAGTTCTCAAAATGCAGAAGACTTTGCAAATCGAACATTTTTAAAAAAGTTGAACCACGACTCCTCATATCTGACTTTAAAGAGAAAGATAGAATCCGAATTTGGTCATGCAAAACCAGGTCGATGGGGGCAGTTCGTGAAAGGAGTTGATGAAAATTTATCAACAAAATTAAAATACATAGCATTTACATTCGATGCTTGTGGTGGCGAAAAGGGATATGGTTATGATAAAGAGCTGATTGATTTTATGCATACCGAAAAAGTTCCGGCAACATTGTTTGTAACCGGAAGGTGGATTGATAGACATTTTTCCACCTTTTTAAACCTGAGCAGGGACACCCTTTTTGAGATTGAGAACCACGGACTAAACCATAAGCCTTGCTCGCTCAATGGGAAAAGCATTTATAGTATTAATGGCACTGCAAATGCAGAAGAAGCATTTGATGAGATAGAAGGTAATGCCCGCAAAATAGAAGCTATTACACATCATACGCCCCGTTACTTTCGCTCGGCCACTGCCTTTATTGATGAAGCTTGTGTTCGCATGGCCAGTGAATTAGGCATTACAACAGTCAGTTTTCAGGTTCTTTCGGGCGATGCCATTGCTTTTTCACCCGACTCGGTGATAGTAAAGAATGTTCTGAAAGACATCCGGCCGGGAGTCATTATTATTATGCACTTTAATCACCCCGCGTGGCATACCTTCGAAGCAATGCGGAAAATAATCCCCAAACTGAGGCTTCAGGGATATCAATTTGTAAAATTAAATAAATTTGCCTTAGTAAGTCATTAATATAGAATTTATTAGGATATATAAAACAAAAATTTAATTCAATTGGTAGATTTAGACAAAATTCCCAATTTCATATTTTATAGAATGCACAAATGATCAAATAAAAAATGATTGAAATAATTGTTAAAAAGCCACGAATGCACAAATAAATTATGAATAGGAAGGGTTGCGAAGCATCAAATAAAAATTCCATATATTGATTGGCGGCTGTCTGAATGAAGTCGAGGGACGAGACGGAATGAGTTCCGCCGGT
>JANXXY010000447.1 GCA_025350365.1 Bacteroidales bacterium
AAAAATAGAAAAAAATCAATATGTGTTAAGTGACGATCAGAATTGCTCTTATATTTCTTTCGATAAAGGAGACAATCTGTATTTCGCATTTATGGAAATATTTCCAAAGCATACACTTTTAAAAAATGCTAAAGTAGGAGATACTTATCTTGTAAAGCTAACACCGTCGGGAAAACAAGAAAAAGTAATACTGGAAAATACGACCAACGATAATGACCGTCTCATGGTAACCAGTTCAGCAATAAATTTAGGTTCGGGACAAATCATTTATTCCGATCTATCGGCTCTTGGTACAAAATACGAGTATAAGATCATAAAAATAAATGAATAAGTGGAAGGGCTTAAGGTATTCATACTCTAAGCTTCAACAGGCCTATTACTTTAACGACAATAAGTCTACTTTTTTATTTCAAGATTTTGGCTAAACGGAAACCTTGCTAAAGAGATTTATGAAAATGACTGTGTTCCTCTGTGACTTGTCAGTGCACCTCTGTGTAATTGATAATCAATATCATTACATACTCTACCGTACTAAGTAGGTAATACCAAACTTACCATCCGAAAAAGCATTTCCTCCCCCAAATTCGAGGTTCAGAGCAAACTGGTCGTTAAAAAAATATCGGCCTCCGACTTGTCCCGCTAAGCCCAATCCTGTATAATTTCTACCTTGGTAATTAGAGGGCGACGACCAAACATAAAAACCAAGATTTAATCCGGCATAAAAATCCCAATTGTGAGGGATTTGAAGAATTCTATTGAAGTGATAATTACCATTTCCCGAAAATCCTAAAATGGTATGGGCATAGTCATGTTTATTCCATTCAGCGGTATACGACCTGAACGATCCTTCGAAGCCCACTGTGATATTACAGCCTACACCAAAATCCATTCGTAATAAACAGGTAAGCCCCAATCACTTAATCCAAACCCGGCATTCAACTGTTTCTCACCTTATCCGAGAGGTACCTGAGCGTTCACAGCTAATCCCAAAAACACAACCACGAAGCATACTAAACTTATTTTCATTATCATACGTTATTAACTGACCAAACATATTATTATTGTTATTAAACTGCTCAAAAATACAATTATTGTCGGGTAATGCCTAAAGTGCAGAAAACAGCAGTAAGCGTGTTCTTTGCATTGTAAAATTATTTTTTAACATAAAATTCTTCCGTAGAACTTAATAATCCATTGGAACTATCTTCTAAAGCAATCTTGCCATGAGTAAATCCCGATTTTATAGCAACGCGCATGAGGCCACCTTCGGCTTTTAACGTTTTTGACCCGGGCGCAAAGTCGTTTTTGCCAGCTCCTTCCTGAATATAAAAGTTATATGAACCTCTGTATTGGGCATTGCCTGATATTTTAAAATTCATCGGGTTATCGGCATTCAAGCATAAGTTGCCATTTTTGTCGAGTACTTTTACTGTTGCAATGGTAACATCGGAACCGTTTGCCCTGGTTATAAATGAAGTGCCGTTGGGCTTCACCAAATTGGGTTCAATGGTAAGTTCAAGTTTGTAAGGTTTGCCCGATGATTTTCCGGAATCGCGGCAGCGTTCTTTGCCCTTTTCGTCCATACCTATTGCGACTAAAGTGCCTTTTTCCCATTTGATATCTTTCCATTCACACAGTTTTGTATTAGAATCGGGAGACTTGGTTCCCAATGTGATGCCATTTAAACGTAGCTCTACACATGGGCAGTTGCTGTATGCTTGTATGGTTTGGCAGCCCTCCAAATTCCAACTGCTTTGCAAAACGACCCCCGGTTTGGTTTAGTAATCTACCCACAACGCATTTTTGTAAATAAGGTATTTAAAAATGAGTATCGGGTGTTATACCTAAAATTCGTTTTTGTAACTGACACAGGCAATTAATAATCTGTCAAACAGTTTTTCGCCAAAATATCTTCTATTATACTTATAGCAAAACTCATTAAGATATCCCTGTAGATACTTTGGTTTTACATCATGGTGAATATCTAGTAATAATCGTTTAGCATTACTAATTGCTAGGTGTACCCATGGCAACATTTCGCTAACCCTATCTTTTGGTATTACTACCGGTTTATACTCCTTGATAACTTCTTTCAAGTTAACATATGACGTTGAGTGATCGCTATCAACTACTGTACTTTCTGATACATTATCTTTTACTAATTGTGTAATTGTGTTTGCTTTTAAATCATCTATTACCAACATTTTAAGATGTCCTACTTTTCGTGGCTTTCCGTTTTTTGTTGTTTTACCTTCAACTGGTATACTTTCAATCATCACTAAAACTATACTTTTTTTTTGACTGCCTCTGCCACGCTTTAGAGGCTTATCTTTTTCTTCGTCTGTCTTTATGGTAGTAAAGAAACCCTCATCTAACTCTATCACTGCTGACAACTCATATTCAGCATCTCTTTTACCCATTGCTTCTCTTAGCTTATGAAGCATCTCCCAAATGGGTTCATAACAACTATGTCCAAGTTGCCGTTGAAGTTCCAAAGCCGAGAAACTCTTTTTTGTCGAAATTAAAAGATGAACTGCAATGAACCAATATCGGAATGGCAATTGTGACCCATGCATAACAGTGCCGCTTCTAAGGGTGGTGCGTTTCTTACAACCCTTACATTCGTATTGCCACTTATCATTTTTCCACTAATGATTTTTGCGGCAACATTCAGAACAAATAACGCCAACCTTATCTCTAACCTCCTTGAATTTTAATTTGCAACTTTCCTCATCTGGAAATTGCTTTATGAAATTTAATAAATTCATTATCTTTGATTAACGCTGAAAGACAAATATAAAAATTTATCTTTAGGTATAACACCCGATACTCATATAATTTAAACCCTTTGCATTTAACTTGGTTTCAATTCGGCTTCAAAGATTGGATAATCGGTATAGCCCTTTTCATCTGCTGAGTAAAATAAATCCATTTGGAGATTTTGCGACAGTGGCCAATCGTGTTTAAGCCTTTCAACCAGATCCGGATTGTTAATAAAAGGGCGGCCGAACGCCACAAGGTCGCCATTTCCACTCACAACATCAGCTTCGGCTCTTTCCTTGTTATAACCTCCTGAGAGGATGATTGTGTTATGGAAATTATTTCGAATTATTTTTTTTATTTCCTTAGGAACCACTGGTGCTCCCATGGCAGAATGATCAACAATATGGATATATATAATTTCAAGCTTATTGAGCTGTTTCGACAGATAGCTATAAGTGGCTTCAATTTCGGGATAGTGAGGCATGTCGCTAGCTACTCCGTAAGGCGAAATACGTATAGCCGTTCTTTCCTTTCCAATGGCGTTGGAAACGGCTTCGGCCACTTCAAGTACAAACCTGCTTCGATTTTCAATATTGCCTCCATAAGTATCAGTACGAATATTGCTTATGGGGGAGAGAAATTCCTCAAGCAGGTATCCGTTAGCTGAATGCAACTCAACTCCGTTAAATCCAGCCTCAATCGCATTCGTTGCTGCAGTAACATATTCAGCTTTTGTCATTAATATATCATCAGGTGTCATTTCCTTAGGTACCGGAAAATCCTGCAACTGTTTTGAGTCAGTCCACATCTGTCCGGCAGCTCGTACTGCCGAAGGCGCAATTATCTGGGCTCCTTCCGGCATATTTAGTGGATGGCTTATCCTTCCGGTGTGCATCAGTTGTATAAATATTTTTCCTTCATTTTTGTGGACAGCAGTGGTTGTCTTCTTCCAGCCTTCCACCTGTTGCTTACTAAAAATTCCGGGTATGCGTGCATATCCCAATCCATTGGGTGATGGGGATGTCCCCTCGGTTATAATTAACCCGGCGTCTGAACGTTGTTTATAATATTCTGCCATTAGCTCATTCGGCACATTTCCTATTGCCCTGCACCTTGTCATTGGGGACATTACAAAACGATTTTGCAAATTAGCGGATGCAAGATGATATGGAGTGAATAATTTACTTTCTGTCATTTTATATTTCTTGTTTATATAAGTCAATAACAAAAATGATTATGAAAAGTTGTTATCTGAATTTTAAAGTGTTCCGGATTTTAATCAAAAAACTAGTCTGCAAAAGTAGTTTTAGTTGATTTTATCTTAACTTAAAAAATTATTAAGAAGCTTAAAAAACAAGTATATATTTATACATGTTACTATATTTCAAAACAATACAAACTTATAAATTTTATGATTGATTCTACGCTCAGCACAATTCTGTATGTTGATGATGAAGAATACAACCTTATAATTTTTAAAGGTTTACTCAAAAACAAATATCTTATTCTAACCGAAACTTCAACTAGTAGGGCGGTTGAATTACTTAAAACACACCATGTAAAAATTATTTTGTCAGATCAGCGAATGCCTGAGGAATCGGGATTGTCTTTCTTAGAACGGATAAACCCAATGTTTCCAGATGCAATAAAAATTATTTTCACTGCATATCTCGATCACGATGCAGCACTAAAGGCTATTAACCAGGGGAATATTTACAAGTATATATTGAAGCCCTGGAATCCCAAAGAAATTATTTCTACTATTGATAACGCAATTCGGGAATATGATTTAAGGCTTGAAAACAAGCAACTGTTGATCGAATTAAAGAAAAAAAACTCCGAACTGGAAGAAGCGTTGACTCTGGTTAAAGAAAGCGAAAAGAAATTTTACGGGATATTTGCTAACAGTAACGATGGTATAATTATACAAAAAGATAGAAATGTTTTGGAGGCAAACCCGGCATTAAGGAAAATAATTGGGATAGTTAAAAATTGCAGCGATGATGAAATAAACGATTACATTCAAAAGAAAATTCCGGAGTTACTGTATAATCCCGAATCGCCCATTGTTGAAATTGATTTTCATTCATATACAAGCGAAAAAAGAAGCATAGAACTTAATAGCTGCGAAATTAATTACAAGGGAAAAACGGCCATTCTTTCTGTTATTCGCGATATCACTGAGCGGAAACAGGAAGAAAAAAAAATTATGGAAGCCATCCTTCGCACTCAGGAAGAGGAGCAAAGCCGTTATGCCCGCGAATTACATGATGGCATTGGTCCTATTTTGTCAACTTTGAAAATGTATATCGAATGGCTCGCCGATACCGCCAATGTAATTAATAAAGAAAAAATAAGTCAACAATCGATAGTTGCTATAAATGAAGCTATTAATTTGGTGAAGGACGTTGCTAATAATTTAAGCCCTCATGTTTTACAACGTTTTGGCCTTGTTAATGCCATAAAATCTTATTTGGATAGAGTTAAAGAGACAAATTTTATTGAATTTAGAATTTCGACAAATTTAACCGGCAGATTGCCAGATAATATAGAAATATCTCTTTACAGGATTATGCTCGAATGTATAAATAATTCTCTCAAACATGCAGACGGGAAATTTTTTATACTTAAATTTAAAAAACAGGAAAAAAACATTGCTATAAATTATTCGGATAATGGCAATGGGTTTGATGTTGACCATGTAATTGCAACCCAAAAAGGCATGGGGCTTTTTAATATACAGAACAGGATTAAACTAATGGGTGGAGAGATTCGAATCACTTCAAATGTTGACATAGGAACTTATATTGAAATTAATATACCATTGTATGGCCAATAAAATTAGAGTGCTTTTGGTTGATGATCACGATATGTTTCGCGATGGAGTAAAATTACTACTATCAAGCGGGAGTATGGCTGAAGTTGTGGCAGAAGCCAGAAACGGGCAGGAATTTTTAAACATTGTAGGTAATGTTATGCCTGATGTGGTGCTTATGGACATATCAATGCCGGTGATGGATGGCATTGAAGCCTCAAAAATTGCGCACGAAAAATATCCCGATCTAAAAATACTGGCTCTCACAATGTTTGGTGATGAAAAATATTACTACCAGTTAATTCAATATAACATCAAAGGGTTTATTCTGAAGTCATCGGGAATAAGTGAGCTTTTAAATGGGATTATTAAAGTGGCAAACGGGGCAAATTATTTTTCGAACGAACTTTTATGCAAACTTCTAGCCACCTTAAGTAATGAAAAATCAAAAGTGTCCGAACAAACCAACGGTGAAAAACTTTCCAAGCGAGAAATTGAAATTTTAATTGAGATTACCACTGGCCTTTCAAATGAAAAAATAGCTGAAAAGTTACATATCAGTATTACTACAGTTCGCTCCCATCGTGCCAACCTTTTATTAAAAACAGGGAGCAATAATACTGCCAGCCTTGTAATGTATGCGATTAAAAATAAATTAATTGAAATGAATTAGTATTAGCTTGGATAAATCACGAATCCATTTCCCAACCCATAAAGGGGAGCTAGATTTGTGTGAGGCCAAAGCACTTCGCTCGTTGGGAGAGGGATTTTGGGAGAGGGTATAAAAGTTTATGAATTAAAAAGTTTATAGTTTATTAAAAAATAGTTCACTAGTTATCGTTGGTTTTTAATAGTTTATTAATCATAGTTAACAATAATTTCCGTTTCACAGGTTTGCTTATATAATCGGAGCATCCGGCCTCGATAGCTTTTTTATGGTCTTCCTGCGATGCATAGGCAGTTTGTGCAATAACCTTTATTGCTGGTTTATGCTGTTTTATTTGACGTGTAGCTTCAAAACCATCAATGTCCGGTAAGCGAATGTCCATCAATATAATGTCTATTGTTTGGGTTAATGCAATTTGAATGGCTTTGTTGCCATATTCCACACATAGAATAGAAAATCCGGTGTGAGCCAAAACTTCTTTTAGATATTCGGCATTATACTCATCGTCTTCAACAATAAGGATGGTTTTTCCGGAGGAATATGTTGTTTCTGATTCTTCAGCTATTGGTGGGCTTTGGTATGGTGGCAGCGATGGTTTATACGGGAGAGAAAAGTAAAATGTTGATCCAATGCCATGTTCAGATTCGAGCCATATTTTGCCGCCTAATAAACTTACCAGACCTTTTACAATAGACAGTCCCAAACCGGTGCCTCCGAATACCCTGCCGTTATCTTCATTTAACTGAGTGAATCGTTCGAAAATAGCTTCCTGCTTGTCGTAGGGGATGCCTATACCTGTGTCCGATACATAAAATAACAGGTTTAAGTCCTTATCAATTTTACATCCACTTTCAATTCTCCCCTTTTCAGTAAATTTAAATGCATTGCCAATAAGATTGATGAATATTTGTTTCAATTTTATTTTGTCGGTCAAAAATATAAAATCGGCCGATCCATAGGAAGATTTAAAACCGAATTCAATTTGCTCTTTACCAATACAGTTTTTATGCTCCCTGAAAAAGAGTGTAAGCTCTTTAAATAATGAATTCAGGTTACACTCTTCCATATTGACAGGTAATTGACCAGATTCAATTTTTGCTATATCAAGAATGTCATTGATAATTTCGAGCAAATCGTTGCATCGTTGATTGATAATTTTAGAATATTTTTCGAGTTTGGGGCGGTTATTATATTGATCTATCAATAATTCGGAGAATCCCATAATGGCATTCATGGGAGTTCGAATTTCATGACTCATATTCTGTAGAAAAGCAGTTTTCAGTCGGTCGCTCTCTTCGGCACGTTCTTTAGCTATGTTTAATTCATCGTAGCTATGAATAAGATCATCATTTATTTGCAGGTATTCTTCGTTTTGGATTTCTATTTTATTGTTTTTCTCCAGAAGTGTAAGTTCTGCTTGCTTCCGTTCAGTAATGTCAATTCGCACACCAACAAAACGGATTGGTTTATTATTTTCATTCCATTCAGTGGCATATCCAATAACGTTTAGCCATCTGTATGAACCATCGGCGTGCTTCATACGCGCTTCATATCGATATTCGCTGCTTTCGGAATTAAGAACTCTATTTATCTTTTCAGTTATTGCATCTCTGTCTTCAGGGTGAATTCGTTCTATCCAAATATTTCTGGCACTGGAATATAATTCAGGGTCATAACCAAGCATGGTATAATAAATAGGCGAGGCATACCAGGTATCACTTTTTATATTCCAATTCCATATTCCGATTCGGGAAACCTCTAATGTTAATTGTAATCGTTCTTCGCTTAAATGCAGGGCATCTTCTGCCCTTTTACGTTCAGTGATGTCGATTACCATCACATGTCTGGCTTTAAGGCCTTTAAATGTTATGGAATGAGATACTATTTCCACATTAATGATTTCACCATTTTTTTTAAGATGACGCCATTTTCCTGCCGGATTGTAAGAGTTTCGTGTCAGTTCTAAATCCTTCAGTAAGTCATCAATATCTTCCTTAGGGCGAATATCTGATATAGTCATCGAAAGAAATTCTTCTCTTGTATAACCGTAATGATGAATAGCGGCATTATTTATTTCG
>JANXXY010000461.1 GCA_025350365.1 Bacteroidales bacterium
TCAGGAATTGGCTGTTCTTCAAGATTTCCCTATTATGTAAACACTTATGGATTTCATGGTATTCACGGAAGAGCCTCAGCCATTGCTACCGGCGTTAAACTTGCAAATCCGGGACTTAGTGTTTGGATTGCCACAGGTGATGGCGATTCCATGGCCATTGGAGGTAACCATTTCATTCACTTGATTCGACGTAATGTGGACGTAAATCTGTTGCTTTTCAATAATCAGATTTATGGATTAACCAAAGGACAATTCTCACCCACATCGCCTATAGGAACAGTTACGAAAACATCACCTCAGGGAACCATTGAGCATCCATTTAACCCTGGTGAACTGGTTATAGGATCGCAGGGAACATTTTTTGCCAGAGTGATTGACAGTAACCAGAAGATGATGACGGAGGTAATGTTCGAAGCCGCCCGTCATGATGGCACTTCGGTAATAGAAATACTTCAAAATTGCATTATTTTTGCAGACAAAACACATGCACAGATCACTTCAAAAGAATTCCGGGACGACCGGCAGTTGCATCTCGAACATGGTAAACCAATGCTTTTTGGCAAAGAGAGGGAAAAAGGAATTCGTTTGAATGGCACACAGCTCGAAGTAGTTAATGTTGGAAAAGGCGGCATCACTGAAAAAGATGTTCTTGTACACGACCAGTATAGCGTTGACCCCGGTATTCATTTGATGCTTGCAAAAATGTCGTATCCCGATTTACCGGTGGCTCTTGGTGTGATAAGATCAGCGCGTTTTTCAACATTCGATGATCAGGTTGAAGAGCAAATACGTGTAGCAAAGGCTCATGCTAAAATCCGAAACGTCGACGACCTTCTTAATTCGGGTGACACATTTATAGTAGAATAAAAAAATGACTACTGACAGACTAAAACAATAAGATTCTTCACTTCGCTCTGAATGACAAACGTTTATGTTAGTTTTTAGTCGGAGGGGGAGGTTTGCTGCTTTGCCGCAAACCTCTTCCTCCGACTAACCATCAATAGCTGATTGTTATTTCGAACGAAGTGAGAAATAACAAAGTCAAATTGTTTCCCGGTTACTACTGTAAAAAAATATACATTACTTTACACCTAATAATATTCAATACTTCGTTAAATTTATAAATGAGATAATTTAAAAATAATTGGCTAGTAATTAGTTACAATTATTTTCATTTTTTGGCGAGGGAATTTTAGCTTTTACAAATCCAGCACCCCTCTCTGGTTGGAGAAGGGTGTGAGGTCATTATAGGGATTCGCGAATGATCCAGGCTAAGCCAATCTTTTAATCGCACAAAGTAGAATTAAGTGTTTTAAATGTATCTTTGAAAACCGACTGATATTTGGAATATTCTCAAAATTTCGCCCATCAATAAACGTATGAAGCTTTCGGTTATTATTGTAAACTATAATGTAAAGTTTTTTCTGGAGCAATGTCTGTTTTCGGTTTTAAAAGCACTTCAGAATATTAAAGGAGAAATTATTGTTATAGACAACTGTTCAGTGGATGGGTCCGAAGTGATGATACGAAATAAGTTTCCGCAGGTGAAACTTATTGTAAATCATCAGAATGTTGGTTTTGCACGAGCCAATAATCAGGCACTTAAAATTACCACAGGCGAATATGTGTTACTCTTAAATCCCGATACGGTTTTGGAGGAATCCACGTTTGCACGTTGTATTGAGTTTATGGACGAGCATCAGGATGCCGGAGCTCTTGGTCCTAAAATGATTGACGGGAAGGGCAATTTTCTTCCAGAATCGAAACGCGGACTTCCAACTCCAACAGTTGCTTTTTATAAAATTTTCGGACTTACCAGGCTTTTTCCTCATTCAGCAACCTTTGCAAAATATTACCTGGGTAATACGAGTATTGATGAAACCCAGATAGTGGAAATTCTTACCGGGGCTTTTATGTTCTTGCGGCGCAGCACAATAGAAAATATCGGCTATTTGGATGAATCATTCTTTATGTTTGGGGAGGATATTGATTATTCGCATCGTATTGTGTTGTCCGGATCAAAAAACTACTATTTCCCGGCAGTTTCTATTATTCATTATAAAGGCGAAAGTACCAAAAAAGGTAGTCTTAACTATGTAATGATATTTTATGAGGCGATGCGCGTGTTTGTTAATAAGTACTTTACCGGAGGACTAACCCGTTTATTTACATTATTAATTTATGGAGCAATTTATTTCAGGGCAGCTCTTTCGCTTTTAAAACGATCGTTTTCACGCATCCTTACCGCTGTTCTAGATGGTATGCTTATGTATGCCACATTTTATCTTGTTTCGTTATTGTGGGAAAGGTTCTATTTTAATAACCCCAATTATTATCCCGAGGTATTCCAATCATTGGTTATCCCTGTTTATGTTTCAATTTTAGTTATCACAAGCTGGATAACAGGAGGATATAGGATTCCCTTTAGCCTGAAAAAAGCTGCAAAAGGAATAGTTGCAGGTGCAGTTATTATTCTTGTGGTATATGCTTTACTCCCACATCAATTCAGGTTTTCAAGAGCGGTTATCGTGTTTGGTGTAGTTTTTTCGGCGGCAATATCATTATTAACTAAGTATACATTAAGTTTAACCGGATCGAGAGAATTTTCATTGGATACTGATCGAAGAAGACATGTTGCCATTATTGGTTTGGTTGATGAATGTAAACGTGTTCAAAACTTGCTTCGGCTTTCTGGTGTCGAAACTTCGAATGTGGTAAATGTTTATTCTGGTGAAGAAATTTCGTCTGAATTTTATCTTGGTAGTTTGTCTCAACTTACTGAAATAATTGCTGTGTATAAGATAGATGAGATCATCTTTTGCGCAAGGGATGTTAGTTCATCCGAAATAATTAGGAATATGACAGCGCTTAGTCAAATGAAGGTTAATTTTAAAATAGCATCTCCTGACAGTGAGTCGGTTATTGGTAGTAATTCGTCGAATACTTCTGGCGATTTGTATGTGATTAAGGTTGATCATAAAATAGGTAAAGGGTTAAAAACTCATTTTTGACAAACTTATACCGGTTTTTATTGTTAAATCTACCGTAAATGAAATTATAACTAATGATTATTGAAGTTCGACTGCCTGCAATGGGCGAAGGAATAACTGACGCAAGATTAAGCCGCTGGTTGGTTAAGCCCGGAGATTATGTTAAAAAGGATGCCCCTTTGTTAGAAATTTCCACCGATAAGGTGGATTCGGAAATTGTTGCTCCATCAGATGGTTATGTACAAAAATTGCTTTTTAAAGAGGACGATTTGCCTAAAATAGGTGAATTGCTGGTTATTTTAACATCAGAGCAAAATGAAGTATTTGAAATAAATAACCAGAAACAATTGTTAAGACCTACTCCTGATTTTAAACCAATTTCCGGCAGGGGAATTCCAGGAAAGCTTCAAAAAGATGAACCATTTACAGAAAAAAAGAATATTTCGTACAGGTACATTTCGCCCTTTATCAGGACTATTGCTATTCAGGAAAATATTACTGTTGACGAGCTCGAATCGATACCCGGCACTGGCCTTGATAAGAGAATTACCAAAGATGATATTTTTCTGTTTTTGGAGGAGAGGTCGGTAGAAGAAATCCATTCAACCATTATAACTTCAAATTCGGTTAAACAGGAAACTAAAGCAGTTTTGCCTATCGAACTTTTGAAAGAACCCAGAGAAGATATTGAATATCAAGAATTGAGTCGGATGCGGAAGATGATTGCTGCAAATATGATTCGTTCAAAAAACACTTCACCTCACGTTTCATCCTTTGTTGAAGTAAATGTTACTAAGCTTGTAAGGTGGAGAAATAAAGTAAAACAACGATTTGGTGAACAATATAAAGAAAACCTTACGTTTCTTCCCTTGTTTATTGAGGCTGTGATTAATGCATTGAAAAATTTTCCTACAATAAATGCTTCTTTGGAAGGCGATTTTTTGGTGATAAAGAAGAACATCAACATAGGCATTGCAACTGCATTGGCTGATGGAAACCTCATAGTGCCAGTTATTAGCAAAGCCGATATGCTCGATTTGTCAGGTTTGGTAAAACAAATGAACGATCTTACAAATAGGGCTAGAGAATCGGCATTGTTGCTTTCGGAAATTCAAGGAGGCACTTTTACCATCACAAATGTTGGTTCAGTAGGTAATACAGGCGGGACACCCATTATTAGGCAACCCGAGTTGGCCATACTCGCAATAGGAAGTATCAACAAAAAACCTGTGGCCGTTAAAAACGGAGAACAATATGGTATTGCTGTTGCTGACGTGGTTGAATTATGGCTTTCATACGATCATCGGATTATTGATGGTGCTTTGGGAGGATCATTTCTAAAACACATTGCCGAATATCTTGAGGATTTTGATGATACACGATCGGTTTAGATAAAAAAACCACTATATTTACATCGTCACACCTAATCTATTACCTATTTTGGCGGCAATTAATTATAGAGAACAAGGTTCTCTTTGGTTATTTATGAATATTAATTTATTCAACAAATTCATTTTCTTCACTTTTGTTTTGAGTACTTGTTTTAAGTTAGTTTCAGCTCAGGAAAATATAAAAAGTAGAGATTTATTTCTTGAGGCGGAATCATATTTTCTATATGAAGAATACTCCGAAGCCCTGCCGATTTATATCAAACTAAAAGATCAATTTCCTAACAATTTTAATATTGATTTTAAGATAGGTCGGTGTTATATATATCTTCCTTATGAAAAACAGCGTGCACCTGATTATCTTGAACGAGCTTCAAAGCATATTTCTCTTGCATACAAAGAAGGCAACTATAAGGAAATCAACACTCCTATTGATGTTCTTTTTTACCTTGGTGATGCATATCGTGTAAACAATCAGCTTGAAAAAGCAATTAAATCGTACCAAAGTTTTAAGGCGCAATCAAACAACAAAGTTTATGATCTGAATTTAGTTGACGATCAGATAAAGGCATGCCATCGTGGAATTGAAATAGAAAAAACTCCCATTGATATATCCGAGTCAAATTTAGGCGAAGTGATTAATACACCGTTTTCAGAAACCAATCCCGTAGTTTCCGAAAATGAAACCATGTTGGTATATGCTTCAAAATTGCCATTCTATGAGGCCGTTTATTATTCCAAAAAGGAATTAGGAAAATGGACCAAGCCCATTAATATGATTCCCGAACTTGGGGTAGATGGTGATTGCTATCCAACCAGCATCTCGGCAGACGGAACAGAACTTTATATCTACCGATCCAACGAATTTAAAGGCGATATATTTGTTACTAACTTTAAGAATGGCAAGTGGTCTAAAATTAGAAAGTTAAACAATAATATTAATACCAAATACTGGGAATCTCATGCTTGTGTCTCACACGATGGAAAAACCCTGTATTTTACCAGTAATCGAAAAGGGGGGTTTGGTGGCCTTGATATTTACAAATCGACCCGATCCTCAGCTGATAATTGGGGCCCAGCGGTAAACCTGGGGTCTGTAATTAACTCCCCCTATAATGAAGAAACTCCATTTCTGTTATCAAATGGCAAACGTTTGTATTTTAGCTCGTTTGGTCATGAAACGATGGGAGGTTACGATGTTTTTTATTCCGATCAAAATTCGGATAATTCGTGGTCAACTCCGGTTAATTTGGGCTATCCAATAAACACATCTGATGATGATGTATTCTACAATCCGATACGCGATGGTTCCATTGCATACATAGCCAAGTTTGACAAAGGTGGATTTGGAAAATACGACATCTATCGATACGAAATATTTTCGGATCAAAATCCCCGAAAATATCTGGTGAATGGTTCAGTTAGAATTCCCTCTTCAGATATTTCGAAAAACGCTGTAATGAAAATTCAACCTTCTCAGTTGATATCCGAAGTTTCCGAAAATAAAATTATTGCCCAAAATAAAACGAATAACAGGGATAGTTTATATCAAAAAAGTAATAAAGCTGTATTTTCAGATTCGCTTAATAATAAAGGTGATACTGCTAAAATATCCAAAACAAAACTTCGGCTAAATTCCCCATTTCAGTCTGATACCAGTAAATTAATTTCACCTAATGATAAAGGCAAATCTTCCATATCAGCATTATCCTTTGTCTTGTTTTCGGGGTTAATTGGTGTTGTTTTCTTTGTTTTATTCATTATTATTAAACGTAAGAGGAATGATACGCAAAAGCGTACTTAAAAATTCGTATTTTTACTCAAAGCCTAAAGACCAGTAATTTATGTTCCAACCCGTGAAATGTCTATTATTATTGTTGTTTATTTTAAGTTGTTTTTCAAGTTATAATTCTATAGCTCAGACTCAAACAAAGTATTCGGTAGCTATGCTCGAAATAAACGAATATCTTTTGGCTAACGAGTTTAATGAAGCATTGCCTATTTTGAAAGGATTGGTAGATGCCGGTTATCAGAATGCAAATGTAAATTATAAACTCGGGTTATGTTATTTGAATTCCTTTAAGGACAGGCATAAAGCAATGCAATATCTCAAAGATGCCGTTACCGATATATCAGAATCTTATTCTGGGGATAATGAAAATGAAATAAATGCTCCGGTTCGGGCTCTATTGATTTTAGGAGATGCTTACCGTTTTGAAAATCAATTTAAGGAGGCGGAAGATTCCTATCGAAAATATTTAAACCGCGCAATTAGTATCCCTTTAGAGCGGGAACTGGCAACAAAACGCCTCGAAGAATGCCACATTGCTCAGTTATTGATAAAAAACCCGATACAGGCAAAGTTTACCAATCTAGGAAATGCTATCAACAGTGGACTATCCGATTTTAACGGGTGCATTTCCGGAGACGGAAAAGTGTTAGTTTTTACAAGGAAATTAAGATTTTACGATGCAGTTTTCTATTGCACCAGAACTACTTCCGGTTGGTCGGATCCCGAAAATATTACCACACAAATTGGTTCCGATGGCGAGTTTCATCCAACGGGATTGTCTTTCGATGGTTCCCGAATGCTGTTAATGAGCTTCACACAATTAAATGGGTATGATCTTTATGAGAGTGTTAGGTCTGCCAATAAATGGCGTAAAGTTCATACTTTAAATCCTTTGAATTCTCCTTATCACGATATTGATGCAGTTTATGCACCCGATGGTAAATCGGTGCTCTTTTCCAGTAACCGGAATAATGGAATTGGAGGATACGACATTTATACTTCTTCCATTGATGAAGATGGAAATTTTTTACCTCCGCACAATCTTGGTTTTCCGATTAATACAGTTTGGGGTGAAAAATCTCCTTTGCTATATAACAACGGCACTTCAATCATTTTTAGTTCCGAACGAAAACCAGGAATGGGAGGTTATGATTTGTTTTATTCAAATAAAAACAAAGATAATTCATGGGGATATGTGTATAATGTTGGTTATCCTATTAATACAACCGATAATAACTATGGTTTGCAATTAACCTCAACTGGTAAAGAGGCAATAATATCCAAACACGATAAGGATGGTTTTGCCGATATGGACATTTTTCAGATTCAGGTTAATGATTTCTCTAAATTCCGGTTAATCCCTTTGCATGGTGAAGTAATTGTTAATGGAAAGAAAAATTATTCATCAAAAGCGAGTACATTTTTTCTGGTAGATGAAGCATTACATGATACACTTACCGAAATTACTGAAATTGATTCGGGTAAATTTAATCTTGATATTTACCCTGGCAAATTTCAGCTAATCATGTCGAATGTTAATCAAAAGTCAATATCACAATCGTTTACAGTACCTTTTGATCTTGAGAAACCTGAATTCAATTTAGTATCGACTTTTTCAGTAGAACCTGAAACCAAAGTAGGCGTTGAAAATACTCAAAAGCAAATTAATGATACAATTGATATTGTTGATATTTATTTTGATTTCAATAAAGCTGACATTTCAGCAAAAGAGCAAATTAAACTTTCAGCACTAATTTCCATCCTTAAAAAATACGGAATAAGTAAAATCGAATTATTTGGGTATTCCGATTCTAAAGGTTTACCAAATTACAATTTAAAACTTTCAACTAAAAGGGCTAACCGAATATTAAACTTTTTTATTGAAAATGGAATTTCGAACAAAATACTTACTGCAAAAGGGTTTGGTAGTGCAAAATTTGTTTCGAAAAATTCCAATACAGATGGTACTGATAATCCTAATGGTAGAGCCTTTAACCGTAGAGTTGAGATGGTTATAACTCCTGCTTTAATGAATGTGATAATTGACAAGAAAAATAGTGTTCCAAGGGAGCTGCGCCCTTGACTCGTACTTAATTTATGGTTATTTTTGTGTCTATGAATAATTGAGCATTTGTAAGTTTCTGTTATTCTATTCATTTTGTTTAATATAATTATTAAATTTGCTTAAAGGATAAATTTTGTAACCATGAAACGACCTTTACTACTTATTTGGGCGTTTATTCTTATTCTGGTGCCTGCAGGTGCACAAAAGTCTTCCCAGAATTTGAAGCAGCTTTTTCTTGATGCCGAGTATTTTTTCTTAAACGAAGACTACGAAGAAGCTCTTTATTCATACAATACAATATTTAAACGAGGAAATGGTAATAATGCCAATATTAATTATCGTATCGGGCGGTGTTATTTAAATATCTCCGGCGAAAAAGAGAAGGCTATTGAATATTTATTAAAAGCCACATCTAATGTAAGTTCAAAGTATACCGAAGGGGTTTTTAAAGAAATTAAAGCTCCTTTTGACGCGTGGTTTTACCTGGGAATTGCTTATCGTATCAACAATCAGCTTGATAAAGCAATTGAATGTTATTTGCAGTTTAAGCAGTTAATAGGTGCTAAAAATATTATGGGTAATAAAATTGCTGATAAAGAAGTGAATGCTTGTGATATGGCGAGAGGAATGATGAAATCCCCCGTTTTTATTAAAACAAAGAATTTGGGCCGACCAATAAGTACAAGTTCAAGGGATTATTTTCCGGTAGTTTCAGGTGATGAATCTGTAATAGTCTATAATTCAGCTCAAAAATTCTACCAAGCTGTCCTTTTTAGTAAAAAATTCAATAATAAATGGTCATCCCCGCTAAATATTACTTCCGGAATTCAATCGGATGGCGATCAATATGTATCATCACTTTCATTTGATGGTACTGAATTATACCTTCGCAAAGAAGATAATTTTGAAGCCAATCTTATGGTTTCCAAATACGAAAAGGGAAAGTGGACTAAATCGAAACCTTTAAATCGAAATATTAATACTAAATTTTTTGAGGGCAATTGTAGTGTTTCAAAAGATGGACTGACCCTATATTTTTCAAGTAATCGGTCAGGTACAGTTGGTGCAATGGATATTTATAAATCAATACGAAAGCCAAATGGAGATTGGGAACCTGCTGTTAATCTGGGTAAAATAATAAATACCGAGTTTAACGAAGATGCTCCCTTTATTACAGAAGATGGTAAACGATTGTATTTTGCCTCTCAGGGTCATAATACAATGGGCGGATATGATATTTTTTATTCTGAACTTGGAAGTGATGGCCAATGGCAAGAACCTATTAATCTTGGTTATCCTGTCAATACCACCGATGATAATATGTTTTTGTGTCCGGTAAAAGATGGCAAAGTGGCTTATATCGGATTGTATACAAAGGATGGGTATGGTAAGGAGGATATACTTCGTGTTCAACTTATTCCTGGTAATGATGAAACAATTTCGGAGCACGCAGTTGAAGTGAAAAAAGAAACCATTTCCGTGGCTAAAGTAACTGAACCTGTTAAACGGGATTTACCTCCCGATGTGGAAAAAGCACCGGAAAAAACAGATAAACAAAATATTTCATCAGATGCCAAAAAAGAAATTGACAACCTCGTTTTACGGTCATTCTTTTTTGAGTTTAATAGTTCTGTTTTATCTGAACGTTCCAAACGGGAACTTGATCACCTTTCGATTATCATGGATAATATTCCTGAACTTTCAGTTGAATTGATTGGAAATACCGATGCAAAGGGGAATGATAAATACAACAATTTGTTATCGGAGAAACGCGCAAGCAATGCCAAAGCATACTTAGTGCAAAAAGGTATTAAAGCGAAACGCATTAAAGTAAAAGGACTTGGAAAATCGCACTTTGTTGCCGTTAACAACAACCCTGATGGATCTGATAATTCAGAAGGTAGAAAGTATAACAGAAGAGTGGATGTGGAAGTTTTGAATGGGAAAGTTAAAGATGTTAAGATCGAAAAAATTAATATCCCTGAATCCTTAAAAATAAAATAAAGCACAATAAAATTTAAAAAATCGTGAAAATGAGTGTAATTATAAACGGGTGTAAGACAAAATTCCAGGGTGTACAACAATTTTCGTATCAAAAAAAAAGTTAAGGTTGGACTTTTATTATGTACCAAATATAAGTTATAAAAGTAATTTTGTCGTACACCCTTATTAACCACATTCATTACGATTTCAATTGTTCATATCTTGTAAAATTATATGCGAAAATTTATAGCTCCCAAATTCTTTCAAACAGTATTGTCTGTTTCA
>JANXXY010000148.1 GCA_025350365.1 Bacteroidales bacterium
ATTTTCCGATTAAAATTGAATAAAATTTAAATACAAAACGGCTACCCTAGGGTGGCCGTTTTAGTTTTTTCCTGGGTATGTCAAAACTACCTTCCTCCTAAAATTATCAAACCAATCCCCACTAAAATTCCAATCAGTATAAGCCCTTTGCGTTTAACATTTTTCTCTTTAAATATCAAAGCGCCTACTGTAAACGAAACTATAACTCCGCCTCTGCGAACTGTCGATACAATAGCTATAAGCGAATCAGGATATGATAATGACCAGAAATAGACGAAATCGGCAATGGTTAACGTTACCCCGATTAAAATAATGGTATTTCTCCACATAAAGGGATCGTAGTTTTTTCGGTTAGGAATCCAAACACAAAGAAGTAAGATTGTTGTTAACGGCAGCATATAAATAGAGAACCAGCTTTGCATGGCCATCCTGTCGAAATGGGCTACAAGGTATTTATCGTACAAGCCACTGATGGAACCAATAATGGTAGAAAGTGTCATATACAACACCCATTTATTGGTGCGAAACGAGATACCTTCCTTTTTCCCTGATAGAGAAAACAGGTAGTAAAATCCCATCGTAACAATCAAGCCTGTCCATTGAAGCATATTCATCCGTTCGCCAAATATCAGGATAGCGCCTATCAGCGTCCATAATGGTCCTGATGAACGAATAGGTGAGACAATGGTAATGGGTAAATGCTTCATTGCAAAATAAGCCAACACCCACGATGAACAAACAATTACCGACTTAATGAAAAAATGAATATGAGCCTCAAATGTCTGTGGTTTAATGTACCAGAACGCATTTGCCATGTCAGGATTGAAATGCGAAATCAGAATAAAAGGAGAAACCAGCGAGGCACTTGTTAACGTACTGAAAAATAATACCGGAAGAACTGCATTGTTTTGTAATGAAAGCTTCTTAAAAACGTCATAAATACCCAGCAAAAATGCTGAGACAACTGCCAATAATACCCACATATTTTTATTTAAGGCAGCAAAGATAAGGAATTAATTGAAAGGCAAAAGTAGTAACTAGTATGTAGTTGAGTGGGAGAGTGGAGTCCATGAATTATTTTTTATAGTGAGCTACAGTACCCCTAATGATTTGTAATTTCAGCAAAAGAAGGTAGCAAGAAAAGAGAAATGCAAAAATATTGTATACTAGTAAAATATTATGCATCTGTTTGTTATTATAAACATCTCATTAAAAAGCAGTGTTAAATTTTTAAAAATAGCCTCTGTTATAGCGGAATTTATCTATTTTTGATGGCGCTACAAATTCAATCGGCAATCCTTTACAAAATGTACAACATAAAATATTAACATTGATTTAAATGTATTCTAAAAGTGATAATTTCATAAAGTTACTGGATAGTTTTGCATCTGTTTCCTTGCCCGAAATGGATTGTGTTAAACTTATGCATCGAATTGATACAAAGTATGTGTTTAATGCAATGGTGTTAGAGGAAATAATTGCACAATTACAGCCTTATTATAAGGTACTTACAATTAATGATCATAAGGCATTTCCATATTCCACAACCTATTTCGATACACCTGATTTTGCATTATATAATCAACATCAAAACGGAAAACTAAATCGTTTCAAAATAAGATTCAGACGTTATGATGCTTTTGGAAATTCATTCATGGAAATAAAACTAAAGACTAATAAACAGCAAACTCAAAAGAAGCGTCATGAAATAACAGGGAAAGATAATATATCGGAGGAAGCATTGAATATGATTGAAACAGAAACCGGGTATAAATTTTCTGAGCTTCAGAAAACACTAGTTAATGAATTTAATCGCATTACATTAGTTAACAATGATTTTACTGAACGATTGACCTTCGATTTTAATCTAAGTTTTAAAAATGAAAATGATAAGGAAGAGCTTTCAAACATTGTTATTGCAGAACTGAAACAAGATAAATATTCAAATATTTCCTCATTTCATTCGATTATGAAGGACCGGGGTATAAGAAAGCTTGGTGTAAGTAAATACTGCCTTGGGATGGTTTTGTTAAATCCCGATTTAAAATGGAATAGTTTCAAACCAAAAATGCTTCAGATAAAAAAAGCAGCCATATGAACCTGATTAAAATTTTGGACACCGAATTTATTAATTTTCAAAGTTTTTTATCCTTATTTACTCATTTTCTTCTTAATTCAATTGCATTAGTCATAATTGTCAGGTATTTATATTATCCAAAAACGAAACGAAAGGATTATCTGTTTACCTATTTTTTAATAGGATCTCTTATCTTTTTGATGTGTTATCTGCTTGCAAATGTACAGCTTCAATTAGGTTTTGCTCTTGGTTTATTTGCTGTTTTTGGTATTATTCGTTATCGTACTGATGCTGTCCCGATTAAGGAAATGACTTATCTTTTCATTGTGATAGGGCTTTCAGTAATAAATGCATTATCGGGTACGAATGTAAGTATTGTTAATCTCTTGTTTACAAACTTTGCAATTATTGCCATTACCTATGGGTTGGAACGAGTATGGTTATTAAAACACGAGAGTAGCAAGATTATAGTTTATGAAAAAATTAATTTAATTAAGCCTGAGAACTACAATCTGCTTCTCGAAGATTTAAAGAGCCGAACTGGAATTAGTATCACCCGGTTTGAAATTGGACGCATTGATTTTCTTCGGGATACAACCAGAATAAAGATTTATTATTATGAAACAGACGATAATGCCGGGTTTTCCGGTAGCACTGATAATTGGAAGAGCTCAGAGGATTTTTAAAATAGAAAAATGAAATGCGATTGAAGTAAAAAA
>JANXXY010000175.1 GCA_025350365.1 Bacteroidales bacterium
GGGTATAATAGGTTGGGGCGCATTCCGTAATCACGAAAAGTATGATGTTGATGTGACTTCAGGCGCAACTATACAGATAAAACAAACAGCTCTGAATGAATTGAAAGGAGAACTCCCAAAAGGAAAAATCGGAAAACATGAGATTAGTCGTTTGATCATGGGTGGCAACCTGATAGGTGGTTGGGCGCATTCCCGCGATTTAATTTATGTTCCATCCCTATTTAAAGCATATAATACCGAAAAGAAAGTATATGAGACATTGATTCTGGCAGAAAAAGCGGGCATCAATACTATCAATATTGGCTTTCCTTCCAATCCTCTAATAGCTAAATACAAGAAAATAACAGGAAGCAAAATCAAAGTGATATCGCAGATAGGCCCTGATATGGAAAAAAATGACTACTATGTAAATATCAATAAAGCAATAGATTACGGTGTAGATATTTTACAGATCCAGGGTAACTGGTGCGATTGGCTGGTACGAGACAAAAAGATAGATGTCATCTATAAAATGATGGCTAAAATTCGGGATTTGGGTTATACGGCAGGTTTAGCAGCACACTCAATCGAATCGTTGATTACATGTGAAGAAAACGGAATCATCCCTGATTACTATATGAAAACCATGCACCACGATCAATATTGGTCAGCGCATCCCCGCGAAAACCGCTTCCCGTTTGAAGTGGATGGTAAAGAATATCTGGATCATAATAGATTTCATAACAATATGTTTTGCTTATTCCCTGAGCGGACTATTGAATTTGTTAATAGGGCGAAGGTTCCGGTAATGGGATTTAAGGTACTGGCAGCAGGAGCTATTGAACCAATAGATGGTTTTAAATGGGCTTTTGAAAATGGCGCCGATTTTATTTGTGTAGGGATGTTCGACTTTCAAATTGTGAATGATGTAAACATAACATTAGACACGTTGAAAAACCTAAAACGCTCACGTCTCTGGTATGGATAAATTGTCAGATAACTAAATAATAAGTCAAATAGGGCATTCAATCCAAATGCGGATTTTTGAAGCTCTTAAAAAATTAATTCCCTAAAATTCGGTCGAAAGCCAATAACTAAAATATCATCAACCTGCTCGTAACCACCTTTCCATCGATTAATGCGTTCAAGTAATAATCGTTGCTGTTCTTCCATTGGGTACTGATTTATTGTCAGCAATAAATGTCTGAAACGCCGGTATTTAAATTTTTTTCCTTCAGGTCCACCAAATTGGTCGGCATACCCATCGGAAAATAAATAAATCACATCATCCTCCTGCAATACAATCTGCTTGTTTTCAAATGTCTGAATTTCTTCGGTAAGATCATCAAGTCCAACGGAAAACCTTGCCCCTCTGATTTCAGTTATATTATTCTCACGAATCAAATAAATAGGATTTACCGCTCCCGAAAACTCCAGCACTCTGGATTCTTTGTCAATTACACAAAAGGCGATATCCATTCCGTCCTTTAGGGTAACACTATCCACATCTTTAAAAATTTCCTCAAACTCTCTGTTCAAAATGTTTAATATATGCGAGGGGTCGTCAATATATTGGTTATGTGTTATTTTACGAAACAATTCAAACCCAATAATGGACATAAACGCACCTGGAACACCATGGCCGGTACAATCGACGGCTGCAACATATATCTTTTTACCCCGCTCACTAATCCAGAAAAAATCTCCACTTACAATATCTTTTGGCTGATGTAAAACAAAAGAGTCGGGTAGAATTCTCTTGAAGAGTTTTTCAGAAGGCATCAATGCTTCCTGAATCCTTTTTGCATAATTGATACTGTCAGTTATGTTTCTGTTTTTGATTGCTAACTGTTCTTTCTGCCGTTCAATTTCAATGGATGCAATTTCTTTCTCCTTTAGTATATGATTGGTTTGTCGTAAGTTAAAGGTGCGGTAGCGATAAATTACCAAAATAAATACAATAAGAATAAAGATATAAACGTAATATGCCTGAGTCTTCATCCAAAAAGGAGAATCAACACTTATGATGATGGAAACACCTTTTTCGTTCCAAATCAAATCATTATTTGACCCCTTTATTTTCAAGGTATAATCACCAGGTTTAAGATTCGAAAAAGTTGCAGAGTGTTTGGTTCCAATATTAATCCAATCACTTTCGTTATCAGAATAAAACTTATAGGCATAATTATTTTTAGAAGGCACTGTAAAATCAAGCGCTGAAAAGTTAACTGTAAAAACGTTTGATCGAAACGGAATAACTATTTTTTCCGAAAAAGGATTTTGCATTTCCACTTTTCCGAACTCCGTTATTATTTCAATAGATGTCATCACTACTGGTGGAACTATCTTATTATCAACCAATGAGTCGGGAGAAAATATATTCAGACCGGAAACTCCTCCAAAGAAAAGTTCACCCTTTTCATTTTGACTGGCAGCATTAAAATTAAACTCATAGTCCTGTAACCCATCAAACACGTCAAAATTACGAATTTGAAATGTTTTGGCATTTATGGAATTAATACCTCTGTTTGTGCTAACCCAAACATTCTCTCTTTTGTCAATTTCTATTCCATAAATTAGATTATTCGATAAACCTTCCTTTATTGTAAGGATTTTTAAAGTTTTATTTTTGGGATTAAATCTATTTAACCCAGAGGCAGTGCCTATCCATAAATTACCTTTAACATCAAACTGCATACAGTAAACGGTTGAACTACTGAATAAAAGCTTTTCAGTTGATCCTGATTCAAAATGGGTAAATTTTTCAGTTGATATATTCAAATAATCCAATCCATTATCAGTGCCGATCCAAATATTGCCTATACCATCCGGTTTTAAACAATAAACGGTATTATTACATAATGTTTTTTTGTTATCCGGATTATTTAAAAAAGGAAATAAAATCTTTCTTTCCATGTCAAATTTAAACAGACCGTGGGTTGTTCCAATCCAATATTTGCCGTTTTTGTCTTTAACAATTGTATTTATCCTATTCTGCAATAGGCCTTCACAACCTGAAATATTCTCTTCACAAAGATTTTTATATTCATTTTTCAAAGGATCATAGTCAATAATACCATTATTAGTTCCAATCCAGAATTTTTCGGGAGAAATTTTATATATGACATGAATTACATTATCATCGTCTATTCCTTTTTTTTGAAAATCAACGACCTTGTTATGTAAGGTTTTATAGTTAAAAATATTAATTCCTTTTCCCCAGGTCCCTATCCAAACAATATCATTACCATCATTGTATATTGCTCCAATATCATCGGTAGAGAGGCTATATGGTGCATTTTCAGTTGACCGGTAAACCTTAAATTTTGGCTTACGATTTCCTACCTTAATTAATCCCTTAAATGTACCCAGCCATAAAACTCCCGAACGATCTTCAATTATGGAACGCACAGAAACCTTAAAGGCATCTGAATTTTTCATTGTTACCGTTTGAAAAGCGCCTGTTTTTTTGTCAAAATAATAAAGTCCATTTGAAGTACCCACCAATAGTTTTCCGAGCTTATCCTGAAATAAAACATTAATTCGATTATTATTACCTAATTGTGTTGAGTTTGGATCGGGATAAAACCGATGAAATTCTTTCTTGTCGGGGTCAAAAGAGTTTAAGCCATTGGCTGTACCAATCCATAAAATACCATTTTTATCAACATCGATTGCACGAACCTCGTTATGACTTAAGCTATTTACATTATAATCCAAAGAAATGTAACGTTTAAACAACTCTAAATCCCGATCAAAAATATTTAGTCCATCTTTTGTTCCAACCCATAACCGACCCTTTTTATCCTCACAAACCGGAAATGGAATGTTACCTGCAATAAAATGAAAAACATCATGATAATGAATAAACTTACGGAATGTCTGAGTTTTAGGATCAAATAAATCGAGAGATTTTAGGGTTTTTATCCATATGCAGTTTTTTGAGTCTATAAAAATATTAAGAACTACATTGTCAGATAAAGAACTACTCTTAAGAGGATCATGAGAATAACATTTGAACTGTGCATTTTTTACGTCAAAGCAATTTAATCCTTTGTTCGTTGCAATCCACAAAACCCCGTTTTTATCTTCTTTTATCTCATTAATATAATTATTTGACAGAGAGTTATTTTCAAAAAGATCATGCCTGTAATTTACAAATTCATACCCATCATATCTATTTAAACCATCCTCGGTGCCCACCCAAATAAACCCTCTGGAATCTTGTAAAATGGCATTAATTTTCGACTGAGACAGACCTTCCGTAACGGTAAAAAGCCGGGTTTCAGGAAAAGTAACCTGACCTGTAAGTAAACAGTGCGATTGTAATCCGATAATAGCAAGAAAGAAAAAAAGTCGCTTCATATCAACATCTCTCTTGCTAATTTAAGGTTTATAAATCAGATTTACAATTGCTCTAACCTTCGGACTACGTATTTTTTAATTCAATTGCGTATTCGCCTTTGCTTATAGCTTGATAATTAAGAGTACGCGACCTGATTTATTTTTTGGAGAAATAATAATTCGTTTAAAATAAAAAAGCGACACAAATAAAATTGAGTCGCTGAATTATCAGGCAATATAAATTATATTTTCTTTGATCGTACTGCAATATTTTCCAACATTTCAGTTGTTATCGACTTAGGTCTTTCGAGAGAATACCCCAATGCTCTGTCCCATATAATATTGGCACAAATTCCAATAGACCTGCCAATCCCAAACAATACAGTATAAAAATCGTACTCCCTAACTCCATAATACCATTGAATTGCACCAGAGTGAGCATCGACATTTGGCCAGGGGTTCTTTGCCTTACCCTGTTCCAATAATATTGGCGGAACTATTCGGTAAAGCATGTCAACATACTTTATAATTGTTTCATCGCCAATATGTTTAAGTGCAAATTGATGTTGCAACAAATAACGTGGGTCGGTTTTACGTAATACGGCATGTCCGAATCCGGGAATTACCTGTCCTGACTTAAGTGTATCCCAAACAAATTTTTTCATTTCCTCCTCCGAAGGAACCCTACCTCCCATTTTTTCCATTACATCAAGCAACCATTTTAATACCTCCTGATTAGCCAAACCATGCAAAGGACCAGCCAAACCATTAATCATGGCCGAAATACATAAATAAATATCTGAAAGGGAACTACCTACAAGGTGTCCTGTGTGAGCGCTTACATTTCCACTTTCGTGATCGGCATGCAAAATAAAGTGCATGCGCGACACATCATCGTAAGGTTTAGCAATACCCATCATAAAAGCAAAGTTTGCACCAAAATCCAGGAATGGATTACTTTCTATAAATTTTCCATTCCGATAGATTTTTGCATAAATATAAGTAGCGATTTCAGGAAGTTTAGCCAATAAGTTTAACGAATCTTCGTACATGGGATTCCAATAGTCCTGTTTGCGCATTCCTTGTTCATATTTTTTGGCAAAAAGACTTTCACGACTCATAGTAAGAATTGCAGACGAAAACATAGCCATAGGATGGCTGTTTGACGGAAAAGCGTCGATAACGTCATATACATATCGTGGTAATATGCGACGTTTTGAGAGTTCGTCAATTAATTCCTGAACCTCCGTTTGAGTGGGTAAATCACCAGTAAGCAGCAAATACAAACAACCTTCAACATAAGGAAATTCGGCGCCGGGCGCCTTTGGTAGCTTTTCGAAAACCTCGGGGAGTGTAAAGCCCCTATATCTGATACCCTCAGCAGGGTCAAGATTTGAAATATCCGTCACTAAACATTGTATGTCGCGCATCCCTCCAACAATCTGACTTATGGTAACCTGATCCACAACCACATCGCCATGTTCATCTAATAATCGTTGAGTACGGGGCCGCCAGTTTTCAATTTTTTCGTACAATTTATCTTTCAGGTTCGACATATCTCTTATTATTAAATTTTTAGGGAGTAATGTTTAATGACTAACTTCATGTACTAATATAACAATAAAAAAGATGATTTTGTGCGAATATAAAAATAAAAAAAGGGGCAGTTTTTTATACTACCCCTTTTAAAAACAAAATTAAATTTATTTTTTATAGCCATAGATAGCCAAATCACCAAGTTCTTCCTCAATACGAAGAAGTTGATTATATTTAGCCATACGATCGGAACGACTTAGCGAACCTGTTTTTATTTGTCCCGAATTTGTTGCAACAGCAATATCTGCAATTGTAGAATCTTCGGTCTCGCCGGAACGGTGTGATGTTACAGAAGTATATCCCGCACGATGAGCCATTTCAATTGCATCAAGGGTTTCGGTAAGAGTTCCTATTTGATTGACTTTAATAAGGATTGAATTAGCACAACCCGTTTCGATACCTTTTCGCAGGTATTCAACATTTGTAACGAACAAATCGTCGCCAACAAGCTGAATTTTTGAACCAATTAAATCTGTTAAAATTTTCCATCCGGTCCAGTCATTTTCAGAACAACCGTCTTCGATGGAATCAATTGGGTATTTAGACGCCAGTTCTTTGAGATATTCTGCCTGTTGTTGTGAATTACGTTTAACCCCTTTAACGCCTTCAAATTTTGTATAATCATAAATACCGTCTTTGAAGAATTCGCTTGCAGCACAATCCAATCCAATCATAACGTCCACTCCCGGTTTATAACCTGCTTTTTCGATTGCAGCAATAATGCTATCCAGAGCTTCTTCGGTACCACCAGCAAAATTTGGAGCAAACCCACCTTCATCTCCAACAGCAGTACTTAGGTTTTTAGCCTTCAAAATAGATTTTAATGCATGAAAAATTTCTGCTCCTGCACGAAGTCCTTCACGAAACGACTTAGCGCCAACCGGACGAATCATGAATTCCTGGAAAGCAATTGGAGCATCGGAATGCGAACCGCCATTAATAATGTTCATCATAGGAACAGGCAATGTTTTCGCATTAGTTCCACCAATATACCGATACAATGGCAATCCGTGATGATCTGCTGCGGCTTTTGCAACAGCAAGAGAAACCCCCAAAATAGCGTTTGCACCTAGATTACTTTTTGTTTTAGTACCATCAAGTGCGATCATACAACGATCGATTGCTACCTGATCAACAGCATTCATACCAATAATTTCTTTAGCAATTACTTCGTTTACATTGTAAACAGCTTTCAAAACTCCTTTTCCAAGGTAGCGCCCTTTGTCACCATCACGAAGCTCAATAGCCTCATTTTCTCCTGTTGAAGCGCCTGAAGGAACAGCTGCACGACCCTGAGCGCCGCTTGCAAGAACAACTTCAACTTCAACTGTCGGATTGCCACGTGAATCTAAAATTTCACGGGCATGTACACTTATAATTTCACCCATAATGTTTATTGTTAATTAGATTAAACTTAAAAAAGGGATAAAGTTTACACCATATCCCTTTCGTATTGTAGATTGATTTTTTATTTATTTTCTGACGTAGAATCTTCAGCTTTGCTTTTACTTTCCAAAACCTCCTTAACAGCAGCTTTTGCAGCGACTGCTTCGACTGGTTTTTTCTTTGCTGCGCCACGTCTGCTTTTCTTAACAGCTTTTGCTTTACCTGCAGCAGTACCAAGCATATTTTCATTATAGTCGACCAATTCGATAATACACATATCTGCATTATCACCATGACGAAACCCAGTTTTCAAAATACGTGTATAACCGCCAGGTCTGTTCATAATTTTTGGTGACACCTCCCTAAACAATTCAGTTACCGCACTTTTTTCCTGTAAATAACTAAATACGATACGACGGGAATGTGTGGTATCTTCTTTTGATTTTGTCAAAAGCGGTTCAATATATACTCTCAATGCTTTAGCTTTTGCAATGGTAGTGGATATTCTTTTTTGAATAATCAACGACGAAGCCATATTTGAAAGTAATGCTTTGCGGTGTGTACTGGTTCTGCCCAGATGATTCCCCGATTTTAAATGTCTCATTTCTGTTAATCCTTGTCTAATTTATACTTAATAATATCCATCCCGAATGAAAGATTCATCGAATCAAGAAGAGCATCAAGTTCAGTAAGTGATTTTTTACCAAAATTTCGGAATTTGAGTAAATCGTTTTTATTAAATTTTACCAGATCTCCTAAAGTTTCCACTTCAGCAGCTTTAAGGCAATTTAATGCACGTACTGAAAGATCAAGATCTACAAGCTTTTGCTTAAGCATCTGACGCATATGGAGAACTTCCTCGTCAAATTCTTCATTTGCATATTTTTCTTCAGAGTCGAGAGTAATCTTCTCATCGGAAAATAACATGAAATGGTAAATTAAAATTTTAGCTGCTTCTTTTAGCGCTTCCTTTGGATGTATAGAACCATCTGTTTTGATATCGATAACTAATTTCTCGTAGTCGGTTTTTTGTTCAACACGATAATTCTCAACACTATATTTAACATTTTTAATTGGTGTATGAATTGAATCAACCGCAATTACACCAAATTCGGTATCAACCGGACGATTTTCTTCAGAAGGAACATAACCACGACCTTTACGGACCGTCATTTCCAATTGAAGTTTTACCGAAGGTTCCATGTGGCAGATAATCAGCTCAGGATTTAATACCTTAAAGTTACTAAAGAACCTGTTAAGGTCTCCGGCCTTAAATTCATTTTGACCACCAATAGTCATGCTAATTTTCTCACCATCAGTATCCTCGATCTGCTTCTTAAACCGAATCTGTTTGAGATTAAGAATTATTTCGGTTACGTCTTCTACAACGCCGGTAATGGTTGAGAACTCATGATCAACACCTTCAATACGAATAGTGGTGATAGCATACCCTTCAAGCGACGATAGTAAAATACGTCTTAGGGCATTACCAACTGTTATAGCATACCCGGGTTCTAATGGCCGAAACTCAAATTTTCCTTGAAATTCGTCAGCTTCAAGCATCACAACCTTATCAGGTTTTTGGAACGCTAATATTGCCATAAAAGATTAGTATTATTTATTTAGAATATAATTCAACAATCAATTGCTCTTTAATATTTTCTGGAATATCCCCACGTTCCGGGACATTAAGAAATTTACCATTCATTGAATCGGCATCCCACTCAAGCCATGAATAACGGCTTTTTCTCGTGGAGCTTAAGGATTCGGTAATCACTTCCATTGATTTGCATTTCTCGCGCACTCCAACCAATTCACCTGGTTTTACGCTGTAAGAAGGAATGTTTAAAACATGCCCGTTTACAACAATATGACGATGACTAACTAATTGACGTGCACCAGCTCGTGTTGGAGCAATTCCTAAACGGTACACAACATTATCCAAACGCGACTCGAGCAATTGAAGCAATACTTCGCCTGTTACGCCTTTATTTCGTTGTGCCTTATCAAAAAGATTTTCAAATTGACGTTCCAAAACGCCATAAGTGTACTTTGCTTTTTGCTTTTCCATTAATTGTGTGCCATATTCGGAAGTTTTTTTCCGTTTTTTGGTCTGTCCGTGTTGTCCAGGAGGATAGTTCTTTTTTTCGAATGTTTTATCGGCGCCGAATATCGGTTCACCGAATTTCCTCGCGATTCTGGTTTTTGGTCCTGTATATCTAGCCATTTGTTTTTATTGCTTTTTTATTTTTAAAAATCAATTGAGAATAAATTCATCAATCAGATATCTAAAATCTAAAATTGTTATACTCTTCTTCTTTTTGCCGGTCTGCATCCATTATGAGGCATTGGGGTAATATCAACGATCTCAGTAACTTCAATACCATTACTATTAATGGTTCGAATAGCAGACTCACGTCCGGCACCAGGACCTTTTACATATACCTTTACTTTGCGCAAACCTAAATCGTAGGCAACTTTTGCACAATCAGATGCTGCCATTTGTGCAGCATAGGGAGTATTCTTTTTAGATCCCTTGAATCCCATTTTACCAGCAGAGGCCCAGGAGATTACCTGTCCTGTGATGTTAGTCATGGATACTATAATATTATTGAAGGAAGCGTGAACATGAGCCTGTCCGATTGGCTCCACTTTAACAACTTTTTTCTTTGCTGTTCCTGTCTTTTTTGCCATAATCTATTTACTCTTATTTAGTCGCCTTCTTTTTGTTTGCTATAGTTTTTTTCTTACCTTTTCTTGTACGAGCATTGTTTTTAGTACGCTGACCTCTTACAGGTAATCCGAGACGGTGACGAACACCTCTGTAGCAACCAATATCCATCAATCGTTTGATACTAAGTTGTACTGAAGAACGAAGTTCGCCTTCTACTTTAAATTCACCATTGATAATTGCACGGATCTTAGCTAATTGATCATCATTCCAATCTGATACTTTGATATTTCTATCAATACCAGCCTCGGTTAGAATTTTATTAGCGGAGCTCTTACCAATGCCAAAAATGTAGGTTAATCCTATCTCTCCTCTTTTATTTTTGGGTAAATCTACACCAGCTATTCTTGCCATATGTTATTAATAAATTTTAAATAATTAACCCTGACGCATTTTAAACTTAGGATTCTTTTTACAGATCACGTACAAGCGTCCTTTTCTTCTTACGATTTTGCAATCTTCAGACCTCTTTTTTATTGAAGCTCTTACTTTCATTGTTTCTTTTTATTTATATCTGAATGTAATTCTACCTTTTGTTAAATCATAGGGAGACATTTCAACTTTCACTTTATCTCCGGGAAGAATTTTAATATAATTCATTCTCATTTTCCCTGAAATATGAGCTGTTATCACATGCCCATTTTCGAGCTCTACCCGGAACATGGCGTTTGATAATGCCTCTATTATAGTTCCATCTTGTTCAATAGACGGTTGTTTTGACATTTACTCTATTTTATGTTCAATACTGCTTCAATTTCTTGAAAACTTGATAAAAAAAGTGGCGACCCTTCCCTGACTGCAACTGGCAACTCAAAATGAGCAGAAGGCATACGATCGGCTGTTCTAACGGTCCAACCGTCTTTTTCCTGAACAATTCCCTTTACGCCCATATTAATCATCGGTTCAATGCATATTGTAAGGTTCTTGGGAAGTTTCATTCCCGATCCCTTTTTCCCGTAATTTGCTACTTCAGGTCTCTCATGAAGTTTTTTACCTAATCCATGCCCGACCATTTCACGAACTACTGAATATCCATTGGATTCAGCATGTTGTTGCACTGCAAAGCTAATATCACCAATACGGTTACCTGTAATAGCTTTTTCGGCTCCCATGAAAAGACATTCTTTAGTTACCCGAAGTAATTTCTTAACGTCTTCCGATATATTTCCCACAGCAAATGTATAAGCACAATCACCATAGTAACCATTCAATATAACACCGCAGTCAACCGAAATAATATCCCCTTCTGCCAGTTCGATATTAGAAGGAATCCCATGTACAACTTCAGAATTAATTGAGGTGCACAAAGTATTCGGAAAACCGCTATATCCAAGAAATCCAGGTATTCCTTTGTGTAATCTGATATATTCTTCAGCCACACGATCAAGCAATTTTGTGGTTATTCCTGGTTGAATTAATTTAGCCATTTCGGCTAGAACATCTGTAACCAGCCGGTTACTGAGCTTCATTAATTCAATTTCCTCATCTGTTTTGCAAAGATTCATCAAAGAACGTAATTATTCGGATCATTAAGATCCATATCTACCTTTTATTCGTCCGGTTTTCATCAAGCCATCATAGTGACGCATCAATAAATGGCTTTCTATTTGTTGTAAAGTATCAAGAACAACCCCTACCATAATCAACAAAGTAGTGCCACCATAGAAATGGGCAAATTGAGTGCTGATTCCAAAATTCATTGCAAATGCAGGTAAGATAGCAACAAGTGCAAGAAACATTGAACCCGGTAATGTTATTCGTGACATAATATCATCTAAAAACTCCACAGTTTTCTTTCCTGGTTTTACACCGGGAATAAAACCCCCATTTTTCTTCATATCCTCAGCCATCTGCGTTGGATTAATTGTAATAGCCGTGTAAAAATATGTAAATAAAATGATAAGTAAAGCAAAAGTTAAATTATACCACACTCCTGAAAAATTTGCAAACGCAGCGCCAAATCCTTTTAAAGTATCAGAACTGGCATATTGTGAAACCGTGATAGGAATAAACATTAACGCTTGTGCAAATATGATCGGCATTACCCCAGCTGCATTCACTTTCAAAGGAATATACTGTCTAACACCTCCATATTGCTTATTTCCCACAATCCGTTTTGCATACTGCACCGGTATTTTTCTGGTGCCTTGAACCAATAAAATAGTCACAAGAACAACAAAAAACAGCATTACAATTTCAACTAGAAAAGCGACTAAACCCCCGCCTTGACGCTCAATACGAGCAACCAATTCAGTGCTAAAAGCAAACGGCAATCTGGCAATGATACCTATCATAATGATAAGTGAAATACCATTTCCAATACCCTTTTCAGTAATTCTTTCGCCTAGCCACATCACGAATATTGTACCGCAGGCTAAAATTATGACAGATGAAACTTGAAAAAGAGCCCCTTTCAGTATAAATGCTCCTTCAGGTATCTGAGCGTGAAGATTTGCAACATAACTAGGAGCTTGTAAAACAAGAATACCTAGTGTTAAATACCTGGTTAACTGATTGATTTTTCTGCGACCACTTTCGCCTTCACGCTGCAAACGTTGAAAATAAGGTATTGCTATTGTAAGCAATTGAATAACAATAGATGCAGAGATATAAGGCATGATTCCCAAGGCAAAAACCGAGGCATGAGAAAAAGCTCCTCCGGAAAACATATCTAGTAATCCAAGAACTCCTTCTGACGTTTGTTTTTTAAGTCCTGCCAGTTGAGTAGGGTCAATTCCCGGTAAAGTAACAAACGATCCCAACCGGTAAATAAGAAGGATGAGCAGAGTGTAGAGTATTCTAGCCCTGAGGTCCTCAATTTTGTAGATATTCTTTAATGTTTCAATAAAGGCCTTCATCAAACTATAGTATTATAGCGGTTCCTTGTAATGCTTCAATGGCTTCTTTAGCTGACTTAGAAAAAGCATTTGCTTTTACTTCCAACTTTGCAGATAATTTACCATGTCCTAAAATTTTAACTAATTTATTCTTCGGAGCAAGACCTGCATCAATTAAAGTCTGCACATCAATACTGGTAATTCCCGTTTTTTGAGTTAATTCCTCCAATGTTTGAAGGTTTATGCCCTTATATTCGGTTCTGTTAATATTTTTAAATCCAAATTTCGGTAAACGACGTTGAATTGGCATCTGTCCACCTTCAAAACCTAACTTATGCGAGAATCCGGATACTGATTTTTGTCCTTTATTTCCACGAGTAGATGTTCCTCCTCTACCGCTACCTTGACCGCGTCCCTTACGTTTCCCCTGATGCCTGGTAGCCCCGGAGGCTGGTTTTAAATTACTTAAATCCATAATCCTGATATTGTTATACTGTTTTTAAATATTTTCAACTACTACTAAATGTTGAACTTTCGCAACCATTCCCAGAATTGCAGGAGTTGCTTCTTTGTCAACGCAGCTATTAACTTTTCCTAAACCAAGAGCTTTAACTGTTTCTCTTTGGCGTTTGGTATGTCCGCTTAACCCTTTGGTTAGTTTAATTTTTATCTTAGCCATCACTTGTTATCCATTAAATACTTTGTTCATACTGATACCTCTTTGTTGAGCAACCGTAAAAGCATCACGCATTAGAGTTAATGCTTCAAAAGTGGCTTTCACCAAATTATGAGGATTCGATGATCCTTTAGATTTTGCTAACACATCGTGTATTCCAACGCTCTCTAAAACTGCACGCATAGCACCACCGGCTTTAACTCCTGTTCCACTTGATGCTGGTTTTAAAAATACCTGAGCGCCACCAAATTTAGCATATTGCTCATGAGGAATTGTCCGTTTATAGACAGGAACTTTTATGAGATTTTTTTTGGCATCTTCTATTCCTTTGGAAATAGCGGTAGTTACTTCACTTGCTTTTCCCAAACCATAACCCACAATACCATTTTCGTTACCAACAACAACAATTGCTGAAAAACTAAATGTACGACCACCCTTAGTAACCTTCGTTACACGCTGAATACTAACGAGTCTGTCTTTTAGCTCTATATCTGTTGTTTTTACTTTTCGTATACTGTTTGTCATAGTTGCTAAAATTTAAGACCACCTTCTCTGGCGGCATCTGCTAATGATTTAACTCTTCCGTGATATAAGTACCCTCCTCTGTCGAAAACTACAGTAGTTATACCTTTTTCCAGCGCTTTTGTTGCAATTAATTTCCCAACAAGTTTAGCTTGTTCAATTTTTGGTATATCCTTCTGTTCAGCTATTTCTTTAACTCTTGAAGAAACAGCACAAAGCGTTGTACCTGCCAGATCGTCGATTATTTGAACACATATGCCCTTGTTACTTCTGAATATCGACATTCTGGGCGTTTCATTTGTTCCGGAAATCACTTTCCGTATTCTTTTTCTAATTCTTATTCTTCTTTCCTGCTTAGATAAAGCCATAGCTCAAATGATTAACTTATTTTGCACCAGCAGACTTACCTGCTTTTCTACGTAATTGTTCACCTACAAATTTAATACCTTTACCTTTATATGGTTCCGGAACACGCAATGAACGTATTTTCGCTGCTACCTGACCAATTAATTGTTTATCGTGACTGGTAAGAGTAATAATTGGATTTGCACGTTTATCGGTAACTGTTGCCACTTTAATTTCCAAAGGAAGTTGCATCACTAAATCATGCGAATATCCCAAAGACATTTCAAGTATTTGTCCTTTTGCTTCAGCGCGATACCCTACCCCAACCAATTCTTGTTTAATTGTATAACCGGTAGAAACGCCAATAACCATATTGTTGATAAGAGACCTGTATAAACCATGCAATGCACGATGGCGTCTCTGCTCAGTTGGACGTACAACTTCAACTATATTATTTGTAATAGAAACAGTTATTTCAGGATCCACTTTTTGAGTTAATTCTCCAAGAGGGCCTTTAACTGTTATGATATTATTTTTACCTACAGATACGGTAACCTTCGCAGGCAGAGTAATGGGTAATTTTCCAATCCTTGACATTGATAATCCTCCAAATATTTAATATACGTAGCAAACTACTTCACCACCGATACTACGAACACGAGCTTCCTTATCGGTCATTAATCCTTGTGAAGTTGACATTATAGCAATTCCCAAACCATTCAAAACACGAGGAAGTTCTTCTTTTCCAACATATTTACGTAAACCAGGAGTGCTAATACTCTTGATTATTCTAATGGCTGGTATTTTTGTTTCAGGATGGTACTTCAAAGCAATTTTAATTTTACCCTGCGGACCTTCGTCTTCGAACTTATAGTTCAAAATATAACCCTTCTCGAACAGTATTTTGGTGATCCCCTTTTTCATGTTCGAGGCCGGAATCTCTACCACTTTATGTTTTGCTTTTATGCCGTTCCGGATCCGGGTTAATAAATCTGCAATTGGATCTGTCATTATTCAGATTGTTAAATTTTATTATTCTTTATATATTACCAGCTGGCTTTTTTAACACCTGGTATCAATCCATTAGAGGCCATTTCGCGAAAAGTAATACGACTCACTCCGAATTGACGAATATAACCTTTTGGTCGGCCGGTAATCATACACCTGTTGTGCAAACGAACCGGACAAGAATTTTTAGGCAATAAACTAAGTGCCTGATAATTTCCTTCCTTTTTCAGTTGCGCACGTTTTGCAGCATATTTCGCTACCAATTTTGCACGTTTCACTTCTCGTGCCTTCATTGATTCTTTGGCCATAATTACTTTTTATTTGATTTAAAAGGTATACCGTATTCACGCAATAATGAAAATCCTTCTTCGTCAGTCTTAGCGGTTGTTACAAACGAAATCTCCATTCCAAGAATTTTAGTAATCTTGTCGATGTCAATTTCCGGAAAGATAATCTGTTCTGTAATACCTAATGTATAGTTACCACGACCATCCATCTTATTACTAATTCCTTTAAAGTCGCGGATACGAGGTAATGAAGCGTTTATTAAACGTTCAAGAAATTCGTACATACGTTCCTGACGCAGTGTAATTTTCACACCAATTGGACTAGCCTTACGTAATTTAAAATTGGATATATCCTTTTTTGATAAAGTAGCAATTGCTTTTTGTCCGGTTATGGTTGTCATTTCATTTATTGCCGTCTCAACCATTTTTTTGTCGGCTACTGCTCCGCCGATTCCTTGATTGATAACAATTTTTTCTAATTTAGGCACCTGCATCACTGACTTGTACTTAAATTCTTTCATCAAAGCAGGAACAACTACCTCTTTGTATTTCGTCTTGAGATTTGGAATGTAGCTCATCACTTAATTTCCTCCCCTGATTTTTTTGAATAACGCACCAATTGTTTATTGTCATTCAATTTACGACCTATTCTGGTAGGTTTTCCCGAAGCCGGATCAATCAAATTCAAATTTGAAATGTGAACCGCTGCTTCTTTCTTAACAATACCACCTTGTTGTGTCTTTGCGTTAGGTTTGGTATGTTTTGATACCATGTTAATACCTTCGACGATGGCTCTACTCTTTTTTACAAGAACTTCAAGTACTCGTCCTTGCTGGCCTTTATTGTCGCCTGCATTAACGAAAACCATGTCGCCCTTTTTAATATGTAATTTCATGCCCATTATTGAAATTCAATTATATTATAATACCTCCGGAGCAAGTGAAATAATCTTCATGAAATTCTCACGAAGTTCTCTGGCTACCGGACCAAAGATACGTGTTCCCCGAATTTCTTCTGCTTGGTTTAAGAGCACAACTGCATTGTCGTCAAACCGAATATAAGATCCATCGACACGACGAATTTCTTTTTTAGTTCGAACAACTACAGCCTTGCTTACAGTACCCTTTTTTACTTCACCTGAAGGCAGGGCACTTTTAATTGCTACTACAATTTTATCACCAACTGATGCATATCGTTTACGAGTACCCCCAAGTACTTTAATACACATTACTTCTTTGGCACCGCTATTGTCGGCTACTGATAATCTGCTTTCCTGTTGTATCATGATTATTTCACCTTTTCAATTATTTCTACAAGTCTCCAGTTTTTATTCTTACTTAAAGGCCTGGTTTCCATTACACGAACGGTATCACCAATACTGCATGTATTTGCCTCATCATGAGCATAGAACTTAGATGTTTTATTCACAAATTTATGATAAATCGGATGTTTAACTTTCCGTTTTACAGCAATAACTATGGTTTTATCCATTTTATTGCTTACAACTACGCCTTCACGTACCTTTCTTAATTTTCTATTTTCCATGGGTTCAACCAGCATTACTTTTGATCGGTTAAGGATTTTTGACGTAAAATGGTCATCAATCGTGCAATATCTTTACGAAGATGCGTAATTTTCAAAGGGTTATCGAGAGGCGAAA
>JANXXY010000176.1 GCA_025350365.1 Bacteroidales bacterium
GAATCTCTCTTTGCAGGCCTCACAGATGCGGGCATTCTTCGCTTAGAGATAAAAAGACTTTTTAGGTGGCTTAAAGAAAAACAAGTTACTGCAATTATTACCGGGGAGCCGGTACAAGAAACGTATACCCGGCATGGTATGGAGCAGTACATTTCCGATTGCATCATTTTACTGGATAACAGGGTTAATCAACAAATTGCCATTCGAAGAATCCGGGTTGTTAAATACCGTGGTTCAAAACATGGTACAAACGAATATCCTTTCGTGATTGACAAAGAAGGACTTTCAGTAATTCCGATCACTTCGGTCGGTCTTGATCAACCAGGTACCGCTAAAAAAGTTTCGACTGGAATTCCATCGTTAGACAAATTGTTCAAGGGGGGAAAGCCAGGTTATACCAGGGGTAGTACGATACTTGCTTCAGGTACTGCAGGCACCGGAAAAACAAGCTTAGCTGCCGCATTCGCGGTAGCAAGTTGTGAACGCGGAGAACGCTGTCTTTTCTTGTCCTATGAGGAATCGGCGGGGCAACTTACTCAAAACATGAGTTCTATAGGTATTCATTTTGAACCAATGATCAAAAAAGGACTCTTAAAGATAGTGTCTACGAGGCCTTCTTTTTTTGGTTTAGAGATGCATTTACTCGATTTGTATAAACTCATTGCAGAATTTAAACCAAAAGCGGTTGTCATAGATCCCCTGACAAGTCTCATTGGAGAAGGTGACCAACGTGAAATCCGATCAATGATTACCCGCATGATTGATCTTTTAAAATCAAATGGTATCACCAGTTTTTTTACAAGCCTTGTTTCTTCGGCTGCACAAAATGATACGAGCGGAGAAATGGGAGTATCCTCATTAATAGACACCTGGATAGTAGTGAGAGAATTAGAAGAAGATTTTAGCAAAAAACGCATTCGTGGACTTTTTATTGTTAAGTCTCGTGGCACGGGTCACGACAGTGATGTGCATAAATTGATTTTAAGTGATGATGGAATTAATTTGATTCCAATGGTTAGTGAATCCACACTGATAGCCAATAAGGAAAAGAAGATTGGTAAAAATGTTTCCCAGGCTCAAAAATTAATTAAACAAGATAAAGGTGAATAATAAACAAGGGAAGCAACCTGCCATAGATATGGGAGCATTGCACCCAAAATTAATTGTTGGCATTGGTGGATCAGCCGGTGCACTCAATGCTTATAAGGCTCTTCTGGATGCACTGCCATCTAATACAGGTATGGCCTTTGTTATTATTTCTCACATGAATCCCAAAGCCCATAGTCAGTTAGCTGAAATATTGTCGCGTCATACGAAAATGACGGTAATGGCGGCTTCTAAGGCGATGTCAATCCTTCCGAATCATGTCTACGTAATTCCTCCGGACGCAGATTTGTTCATTAAAAATTACACATTCAAAGTCATCTCGCCACGCTCTGGCAGGAATAAGCAGATAGATGTATTTTTTGCTTCTTTAGCAGAAGCAATGGGAGTGCGTGCAATGGGCATTGTCTTGTCAGGATATGATGGCGACGGCACTGAGGGATGCAAGCACATACAGGCAAACGGAGGAAAAACCTTTGCTCAGGATATGTCTGCCGAAGTTGACGACATGCCTCATAGCGCTGAGGCTTCAGGCTGTATTGATTTTGTTATGTCTCCAGACAAAATTCCAGGTAAACTAAAAAGTTTGGCAGCTGCACTTAAAACCCTGGAAACTAAGAAAAATTTATCCTAAAGTCGGTTATTTTAAAATAGTGGTAAAAAATTCAAATTTTTAAATTGAAACACAATGCTATTAACCGCAGCTAACTAAAATGAATATAATTTTTTCATTCTATTCAATATCTTTCTTTTCAATTTGTTCCAACTTTTGCAAGATGTCTTTATGAGTGGCAAGTAATTCACGCATTTTAATAAAAATACGAACGATTTGCAAATTAACTTGAATAGCTCTTTCACTATTTAAAACATTTGCCAACATAACTGCTCCATGTTCCGTAAACTCATATGTTAAAAAAGATGAAAATTTTAATTTTTTAAGGTGGTCACAATTTGTGATCACATACTCCTTTTCGCTTCTAAAAATTATAACATGAAATCATCCGGAAAACGTTTAATGTTTCTTTTTACCGCTTGATTGAGTTTTTGGTAGTTACCCAATTCCCGTAAAGAATGGTGAACAACTTCCTTCATAGTATCAATATGGGTTATCTCCATTGCTTTTTTTACCAGGTCAACATCTAATTCAATAAAAAAAATCATTTTTTTTTATCTATAATGGTATTAATAATGCTAGTTACTTCATCAACCAATGATTCAGGGGCTTTTGTGATAAATGTTGCCTTCCTTTCAACCCAGTCTAGGTTTTTCACATGATCAGCAAGTATTACTCCCGAGACTCCTTTAAGATTAATTTTCACTTCGAAGGGGTAGCCTTTCACTTTACTTGTGATAGTGCAGAGAACGGCAAGTCCAACAATCTGATTATATCTTTTTTCAGAAAGTACAATCGCTGGTCGGTGTAATGTCTGCTCTTTTCCTGCTTGCGAATCAAATTCAATCCAAATAACATCACCACGTTCAGGTATGTAACTTTTTACCATATTTCCCTCCCCACAATATTTCCAGGTTGGGTTTCGGCATGAATATTTTCTGAAGTGACCAAACTTAAAAATTCGTCGAGTGTTTTTTTCTTTTTGAGTATAGGTTTCATTATTATACAACCATTGTCAAATGCTAAATCAATTACCGTACCTTCTTCAATATTAGCATTTGTAGTATAGGCTTTAGGTATTCTAATAGCTAAACTATTACCCCATTTTTGTGCAGTTACGTGCATATATATTTTATTTTAATGTTTATACGAATGTATATACTTATTATTAATATCCCAAAACTATTTTGATTGATTTAGATTGCTCGAATAATTTATTCGTTTAGATGCAATAAATATGGACATTCAAAAAAAAATTCAAAAAATCTTTAAACGGCATCAGGGTACTTTATATGTTCTGTGTGATATTGGTGAAAACGGTTCATAAGAACAGAAATTTAATAACCATAAAAAATAAAAGTATCATGAAAAATTTACGTATCATTTTCTCAGTATCACTTATCGCTGTAACTTTATTTATTCAAAGTTGCCAAAAGAACGAACCTAATAGCGCCCAATCCGACACCGGAATCCTTCCGGCACGTTTTAAAGTAGAAATTCCGGCTTCGTTAAGCAGCGCTGCTACAACAACAAAATCAGCTTCAGCAACCAATGCCGATACAATAAAAGGCAATGCCATTTACCAAAACCTTAAAACCTTCATTGCAGTAGGCGAAGGAGCAGGCGACATTGTCGAAAAAATTATCGGAGCCATCGCATTGTATCATATCGACCGCCCGATGGTGCTCAGCTACCAAAGCAACGACGACAATCGCGTTAAAAATCTGGTAGTAAAAGAAAACATTGAATACAACGGTCGTACCTGGAGATACATGCTAACCATTGCCGATGCAGCATCTGAAGGCGAAGCTGATGGAGGCAAGGCCATGCAGATACTCTGGAACCCAACACCAATTGAGGGTATTGCAATTCTTCGTCCCTACAATATCGACAGAGACAAAAACAAAGCATCACTCGACGCAACGTTGCGCATCGAATACTCGGAAATAGCCACTAATGATTATGATTCGCATATGATTGTTGATATAGCCAACTTACCATTACCCGATGCCCGTATCGACCAGTTTGCCCTTCATTCCCTTAAGATGTTTGTCGGTAAAAAAGGCAATAATGTGGATGTATATGGAAATTCAGATCATCCAAACGCTAAATTCTTTACCGAAAGTGCCGGGTTTGACTGGGCATTTGCAGCTTCAGGATTAACTGCCGAAAACATTGGCGTTGCTGAGGTTGGAATTCCTCCAAGCACATTGGATAACAGTACCCGTAAGGTTTTGCTCGACGATTATTCTATTAAAAATGTTCTCACCATACAGATTAATAAATGGTATTTCGATATCACATCATTCCATATTGATGCCACCGAACTTTCAAAATACCTGCAGAATGCTGATGCACCTGGTTATTTCGACAATGCTGGATTTATCCAGGCAGGCAAATCTCCTGATGCCAAATACGATGCTCTTGCAAGCCGTATAAAACTGCTTACTCCGTTTAATCCTAAATCGGTTAATGAATTAACAATCGATTTTAAATAGATATTTAAATACAATGACATGAAAACACGAAGTTTTAGTAATAACTATACTTCGTGTTTTCGTGTTTGTTTTAGTTTATTTCACTTTGGTAAGTGCCTTGTCAACAGCTTCAAGCAAAGGTTTGTCGGATAGTTCCTGACCCAGATTTTCCTTCAGCCACAACTGCGGAATAATGCGTCCATGATTATAGATACGCATTACCTCGTCGGCAAAATTCTTTCCTTCGACAGCTTTTTCAATCTGAAAATCGATGAGGTGTCCAATCGGATACGCCGATAGATATAGCGGGTTATCGATCATGTGCGAGTAGACAGCTAGTATTGATTGATCCTTTACACCAAATATTTCTGCATAATATTTGTTCCAAATGTCTTTAGCAATTATAATCACAGCTTCTTTCAGCTGTTCCTTGGTAGCATCCTGATGTTGATAAAGCCATTTCCAAACATTCATATCAACCATTGAAACACCCATAATTTCGTAATTCGACCAGAATATATCCAATGCCATGAGATCGGATTTTAGCGGATCGTTGTCTTTAATGCCTAAAAGTTCCAAATCGCGTTTCTGAAAAATAAAAGCCAGGGCTTCGGTAAATGCAGTGTTCGGCACTCCGTTTAGCAAGTAATAATCTATATCGTACAGTGTAAGTGTTTGCTCAACGCAATGGCCAAATTCGTGCACGGCAATATTAAAGCCCTTATAATCCATCCCATCTTTGCCAATCCGTGTACGAAGATGTGCTTTGTCGCCCTTCATTTGTGAGCCCCAGGCATGTCCGGATCCACGCGCCGCATCTACCTGAATCTTTGAGGCGATGTACGAAGCTTTATCGGCTTTAAAGCCAAGATTTACAAGAAGGTTAGGTATGTCGCGTTCGAAAGCTTCAGCATTAGGGTATCTCTTTCTTGTGATTTTGTCAAGTTCAGCTGTATTCACAATACTTCGGGCCTTGAAACCATCATACCAGATATCGAAGGGTTCAAGCTTGCGTTCCAAACGTTTTTCAATGAGGGCGGCTACCTTTTTTACCTCAGGGGAACTAACCAATTCTACAAAAAGTTTCTCAACATCGGGTTGAGGAATTTCCATATTGCTCTCGAATTGAGCTTTGATGTAGGTGGGGAAAAATGGATTGTATGCATCCATTGCCTTTAATGCTTTAAAGTTGTTGAGCAACCATTCGTAACGTGAATTGGGTTCCGGGTTAATTGCCACTTCCTTTTGATTGTTATATATTTTATTGGTGAGCGGATTCCAATGGTATTTTCCTGAATTAATCACTTCCATCGGAATATCCTGGTTGATGATATGATTCATCACGGCATAAATTATCCGTTGCTTTTCCAATCCGCGATCACCTTTGTAGTTTGACTTTAGCTCGTCGCGCAAACCCCAATGGGTAATTAGTTTCATATCGGCAGGGAATAGCTTTTCATGCTTCGCGTTAATAAGGTTTCCCATAAAAATATTGTATTCGGAAATATAGGTATCAGCCTTAGTAACCACATCTCCATAGGTAAGAAGCAGCTCTCCCGGAATACGCGATTTGCATAGCTCGCCCAGACGCGCTAATGCCCATTGTTGCCGTGTCCACTTCGAACCCAGCTCTGTTTTCTCAGACAAACTATAAAATTTGTAATTCAAAAGAACAAAAAAGGCGATTTTATTCTTGAAAAAATCGTCACCTAAATGACTTGAGGGCTCGTAACCGCCAAACATCTGGTCAACAGCAGTTATATCGCTACCGGTAAGGTGAAGTGGTTCTTTCAATGACAATGATATCTTATTATAATTTCCGTTCAGAACCTCCATGTTACGTGAAATCTTTTCAAAAGCAACAAGTTTTTCAGCTTCTGTTGCCAGATAATTTACGGTGCAGAATTTCACATACTCAATGGTTGTTCCATCGCTCGACATCCAAAAGCGGGCAACTTGTTTTACCCCGGCAGCAATATCGGCTGTATTGGCATGGGGATACTTCGCCTTTAGTGAATCTGCGGCCGTTTTTACGGTTAGAGAATCGATGATATTCATTTGCAGTGATGAAGTTAAGTTGGAAGTATTTGTTTTCGGTTTGCACGAAAAAAGAGCAATTGCTAAAATAATTATCAAGGCATAAACGTTTCTATTCATAACATTCAATTTTTGGAAATGATTCAAAACTATTTTGTGTAATTTATTAGTCACTTAATCGTCGAAATATTATTTGATGCCGAAAATTAAGCATTAATATTGCAGTTGCAAATTTAAAAATTTGAGTACTGAGTACCAAGTATTAAGTGATTATAACAAACTTATTTTTACAATTTTTTAAAAAAACAGATAAATGAAGAATTTCAAAATTATTAGCATTGTAGCTGCTTTTATAATGGCAATTACATTAATGGGTTGTGTAAAGCTTGAGGAATTAAAGATAGGAGAGATTAAAAACGTTCAAATGAAAGGTTTGAATAATAACCTGATTACCCTTCAAATTACTGTGCCTATCGAAAATCCTAATCCCTACAGGTTAAAAATTAAAAGTGGCGATCTGAAAGTTTTTGTTAACAATAATGAGGTTGGCAAAATTAAGCAGATGGAAAATCTGGTTATTTCAGCGAAATCTTCAAAAGATTACAATGTTAAAATAGTGGTGGAAATAACCAATTTAACAGGCGGATTGGCCTCGGCATACCAGTTGGTGCAGGGAAATAATGCGGACATCCGTTTATCGGGAAAAATAAAAGTTCAATCTTTTTTGTATTTTAAAACTATTGAAATAGAAGACTATAAATTGACACGATAAGGGAAAGTTTGGGATTATCCCATTCGTTTAAAATTTTGATTAATTTTGCACCGGAAAAACGAAGATATTCTTACGCGATGAACCGTCTCTTAACCATCTGTATTTTATTGATTTTTGTTACTTCATATCTCTTTTCACAAACCACATCGACCGATAACCATCACCTTATTATCAAATCGTTACAACAACCTGAGAGTGGAAAAGGACAAGTTCAGATTATTCAGGATAAAAAAATCGACAATCTTATTGCCCGATATATTGATAATAATCCACATAAAAAATCGATTCCCGGATATCGTATCAGGATTTTTTCGGATGCCAAACAGGGAGCAGATAAACGGACACGCGAAGTGAAATCAAAATTCATGAGTAATTTCCCTGATATTGAACCTTATCCCAAATACGAGGCTCCTTACTGGAAAATATATGTAGGGGATTTTCGAACACTAACTGATGCCTTCCGCATGAAAAAGCAAATTGAGATATTTTTCCCCAATGCTTTTATCGTTGTATCAAATATTGATTATTCAAAACTTTAAAATAAGAAGGAATACATGAGTGATGAGTTGCAGCATGATTGTGGTATCGCAATGGTTAGGCTATTAAAGCCGCTGGAATATTATCAATTGAAATACGGAACATGGATGTATGGCTTGCAAAAGCTTTATCTGTTAATGGAAAAACAACGTAACCGAGGTCAGGATGGAGCTGGCGTGGCTTGCTTGAAATTAGATTCAGAACCAGGCAGAGAATTCATCCATCGGCATCGATCCATCGAAGATAATTCCATCGATCACGTTTTTCGAAAAATTAACAAGGACTTTGATGATATCAAAAAGGATCACCCGGGAATTATTGATGATCCTAATGCATCCAAACAATATCTGCCCTTTGCTGGCGAAATTTATCTTGGACATTTACGTTACGGAACATTTGGTAATAACACCATTAATAATGTTCATCCCGTTTTACGGGTCAATAACTGGAAAACCCGTAATCTTATAATGGCAGGGAATTTCAACCTTACCAATGTTGATGAACTTTTCGAAATTCTTATCAACCTCGGACAGCACCCCAAAGATTTTTCAGATACGGTTACTATACTTGAAAATGTCGGACATTTTCTTGATAGGGAGGTCCAAAAACTGTTTGACAAGTTTAAAGTAGAAAACAAAGAAAATATTGAGATTACCAGGTTGATCGCCGAAAACATGGACGTTAAGTCTATATTGAAAGAATCGAGCAAACGGTGGGATGGGGGATATGCTATTGCCGGAGTTATCGGGCATGGCGATTCTTTTGTATGCCGCGATCCATGGGGAATTCGTCCTGCGTTTTATTATTATGATGATGAAGTAGCTGTAGTGGCTTCCGAACGTCCGGTTATACAAACTGCATTCAACTTAAAATCGTCTGATATTAAGGAATTAAAACCGGGACATGCCTTCATTGTTAAGAAAAATGGCCAGATATCGGAGGAGCAGGTTCGCGAATCTCATGAACGCAAGTCGTGTTCGTTCGAACGCATTTATTTTTCGCGTGGCAGTGATTGTGATATTTATCGCGAACGTAAAAAGCTCGGTGAACTTCTGATTCCCGACATTCTAAAGGCTGTGAATTATGATTTGGAAAACACCGTTTTTTCATTCATTCCCAATACTGCCGAAACGGCTTTTTATGGCATGATAAAGGGCATGGAAGATTACATGAATGAACGAAAGAAGAAACGTATTCTTGAGGCAGGCTCTAATCTTACACCCGGGTTACTTGATACAATTATGAACGATAATTTCAGGGTTGAGAAAGTAGCCATTAAGGATGCCAAACTCCGTACGTTTATTTCGCAGGACAAAGGTCGCAATAACATGGTAGGTCACGTGTATGATATTACCTACGATACGGTTAAAAAAGATACTGACAATTTGGTGGTTATTGACGATTCTATTGTGCGTGGAACCACCTTAAAGCATAGTATCATAAAAATTCTTGACCGGCTTGATCCACGGAAAATTATCATCGTTTCTTCATCACCACAAATTCGTTACCCCGATTGCTACGGTATCGATATGGCTAAACTTGGCGATTTTATTGCTTTTCAGGCAGCAATTTCACTTTTAAAAGAAACCGGAAAATCGCATGTTATTAACGAAGTTTATAAGCGTTGCAAGGAAAATATGTCACTTCCTAAAAGCGAGATAAAAAATCAGGTAAAAGCTATTTATGCTCCTTTCACCCCCGAGGAGGTGTCGAAAAAAATTGCTGCAATGCTTCGCACACCTGAAACCAATGCAGAAGTTGAGGTAATTTATCAAACTGTTGACAACCTGCATCAAGCTATTCCAAACGATTTGGGTGATTGGTATTTTACCGGCGATTACCCAACGCCCGGTGGCAATAAGGTATCTAATACCTCATTTATAAATTACGTAGAAGGTAAGGATCGACGGGCATATTGATAATGAATCTAAACAATTCAATGCCCGCCTCTGTCACCACCACCTCTGAAACCTCCGGGGCCTTGACCTTGTCCCGGACCATGATCATCGCGATTATCCGCAGGTGGTTTCATTCCGTTATAGCTTCGTAAATTATAGGTGAATACAACCAGAAAATACCTTGGAAATGTGTTGGTTCGCGTATCAGTAATATTAATGGCAGTAACTGTACGGCTAATGTTTTTATTTTGCTTGAGGATATCAAAAACACTCAATTTAAGCTCTCCTGCTTGATTTTTAAAGAGTTTTTTTCCGAAGCTTCCGTTCCAAACAATATAGTTTTGATTGTAGCTGTCGGCTAATCCACGGTTAAACTGCCCCCCCACATCGCTCTGTAATAAAAATCCTTTCCAAAAAATCCAATTAACTTTTGCGCTGGTGGATTGATACCAATATTTAGTATTACTGATGTTGGGAGCCATTACTGAATTGTTCACAATACTGTAATTGGATGTATATGAAACTGAAAAATCTATTTTTTCGCTGATGTTGCTGCTAAGCACTAGCCCGTTAGTAATAGTATAGGAATTTGATCGGTTTAATAACGTATCAATATATCCGGGCGATTGGGAAAAATTAAAACCCGTTAGGATATTCACATTGCATTTTATGGGTTTTATCAGGATACCATACGAAAAAAACGAGCGCGTATTCCATGCATAATCCATGTTAACCGGCACAGAAAGTTGGGCTCCCGGATTGAGTTTAACATTATATTGCGGAAGATCCAGAGTGTCTTTCTGTGCATATATGGTTTTATAGCCAATATTATCCCTGGTATAACCAGCAGACACAAAGGAAAAAAAGTTAGTGCCTTTCGTTGGATTGGCAAATGAATACCGTGTAACCAGATTATGATTATACTCCTGTTTTAGAGAGGGGTTACCAGTGCTTAATGATAAACGGTTGGAATTATCAGTTACATTTTGCAATTGAGAAATAGAAGGGGCATTTGTTGATGTTCGATAAAAAACACGAATTGAGTTGGTCGACGAAAATTTATAGTTCAGCATAAAATTGGGTAAGTAGTCGTCGAAAGTTTTCTTAATAACGTCTCCAACAGGGATGGACAGGTTACCCTTAAGATCGGCTCTTTGGTAATCAACACCTACAGATGCATTCAGGCTGCCTTTGGAGTTTTTAATCAGATAAGCTAAACCTCCACGATTGGTAATATAATCGTTGTTGTAAACATTCGAAAGGGAATCAAGGCGTTTGGGAATGATATCAGAAACCCCTTTACGGAAGGTTTCCCTATCAATATCATTAAATGAATATGAAGTATTATAATTAATCTGAAGCAGATTCAATTTTCCCAGGGGTTCGGTATATGAGATGTTTGAGGAAAGAGAATACCCATTGGTAAGGCCGCTTGTCGATTGGTTGTCAGGGATTAAATTGGTGGTAGCTTCTGATGTGTTTTTAGAATCCCTGTTATTAGCAGAAGTAGTGATACCGATAGAAAATGTACGACCAGGTTTTATAAACTTGTGTCTGAAAACCAAATCGTTTGAAAAATTATAGGCATTAGCATCGGTTAAGTTTAAATTACGCATAAACGTTGAGGTGTTATCATTTACCGTTCTAAGTTCGTTTAATAGATTGCTCGAATTGTTGGTTTGAAAACTTAATCGGGGGGTGATTATTAACGAATTCAACGAATCGATAGCATATTCAAATCTGACATTAAATCGATGATTGTAGTTTTTAGTAACGGAATTCGTGCTATCATACACGTATTTATATAGCGACTGAAAATTTTCTGTGTTGGACACCTGATCCAATATGTTTTTGCTGGTATTATAAAAATAACTTGCGTTGATATTGATTTTTTTACCCCAGGTATCAGTATAGTTTGCTCCAATTGATTTTGTGGTAGTAATACCCGAAGTGGCTCCTGAAAAGCCTCCACCACCGCCACCGCGTCCACCACGTCCGCCACCACCACCGGTGGATCCAATTAAATCCTGAGCGGAGAAGTTCTGTTGGTTTACATCATTGTCAAGGCCAATAAGGGTGATACGACGTTGTCCTTTAAACAAATTAAGCGTCCCGGCAAGGAGGTTTTTGTCCTGAAAATCGGTACCTCCTGTAAACTTACCAAACTTGCCGGTTCTTCGATTTTGTTTGGTTATGATGTTGATGGTTTTAGACGAATTTCCATCGTCAAAACCTGTGAGCTCGGCCTGATCACTTAGTTTATTAAAAACCTGAACTTTTTCAATAACATCGGCTGGAAGATTTTTTAATGCAACAGACGGATCGTCGCCAAAGAACTGCTTCCCATCAATTAATACCTTTTTAACATCCTCTCCATGAGCTTTTACTGTCCCGTTTTCTATTGTGATACCAGGCATTTTTTTTACCAGGTCTTCGGCGCTGGCATCGCGATTGGTTTTATAAGCGCTGGAGCTCATTTCGGTTGTGTCTCCCTTTTGAACTGCCGGAGGAGCGTCTCTTATAACAACCACTTCGGTAATTTCTTTTGCTTTTTCTTCCATCGAAATAGCGCCTATATCTATAGCTTTGCCTTTTAATTCAATAAGTTGTGTTAGCCCCACATACCCAAGGTAAATTGTTTTTAATTTGTATGATTGTACTTTTAATCCAGTAAATGCAAAACCGCCTGTTTTATCGGTTACGGCGAAAACCCTTTTTGTAGAATCCTTAACTTCACTTAAAACAACATTAACTCCTGTCATCGGTTGTTGACTTATTTTTTCAACCACCTTGCCGGTTATTTTAGCATTTTGTGCTTTTATTGAGTCTATTGATCCAAATAAAAGAAATGTAATCAACAATAGAAATATGGGTCTTTTCATCTGTGTAATAGTTTGTTTAAATTACTGTTTTCAATGTTTTTTATAAGACAACGATTGTTTAAAAAACTTGCGTTGAATGCTTGGTTTTTTATGAACCTTTTTATGTTTTGGTGTACTGATAAGGAAAAAGCACACATGAAAAAACCAATAAACTTCAAACTCTGGAACAATCTGGCTGGTATATTGACCTTTCTGTTGTCGGCATTTATTTATTTGTCCACTCTTGAACCAAGCGTGAGTTTTTGGGACTGTGGTGAGTTTTTATCCTGTGCCACAAATCTGGAGGTAAGCCATCCTCCAGGAGCTCCTGTTTTTATGCTTTTGGGGCGTATGGCAGCGTTGCTTGCCGGGTCCGATCATAGCAAAATTGCAATTATGGTAAACGGTATGGCCGGAATTGCCAGTGCCTTAACCATCATGTTTATGTTCTGGACCATCACATGGTTTGGTCGTAAATTATTGCAAATGTCATGGTTGGAATCGAACTCACAAAAAATACTTATTCTCTGCTCAGCATTTATAGGATCTATGTCTTATGCCGTGTCCGATTCCTTTTGGTTTTCGGCGGTTGAAGCCGAAGTATACGCTTATTCATCACTATTTATTGCTCTGGTTTTCTGGTGTATTCTTAAATGGGAAGAAGCTTCAAATACAACTAACGCCGATCGTTGGCTGATGTTTATTGCTTACCTGATTGGTCTTGCTGCCGGTTTGCATTTATTAAATTTGTTGGCTCTGCCTTCCATTATTGTTCTTTATTACCTTAAAAACTTTCCCATTACCTGGAATAATACCATCAAAGCCATTGCAATTTCAATCGTTATCCTAGCTTCCATTCTCTTTGGAATTATTCCCGGTATTCCAAAATTCATCTCATGGATTGAATTTCTAATGGTTAACAGTTTGGGATTTTCATATAATTCCGGGTATCTGGTAGGAGGCGCCTTAATAATTATTGTTATCATCCTTGGTCTTTATTTTTCATATCAACTAAAAAAGGCATGGATATACAATGCCCTGGTATATGTATCGCTTATCATTATTGGGCTCTCAACTTATGGCGTAATTGTGATCCGGTCCAACGACAATCCGCCGGTGGACATGTCAAACCCCGAAGATCCATTTGCTTTGGGTAACTACCTGAACCGCGAACAATACGGAAGCAGGCCTCTGTTTTACGGACCATCATTTGCCTCACCGCTTGTCGATACAAAAGATAGGTTAAGTTATGAGCGATCCAACGGAAAATATGTGTCTTTCCCATTGAATACTCCCGAGATGTATTATGACAACAATACATTGATGCTTTTTCCAAGGATGCCCGACAACAATCCCGAACTTGTGAAAGCTTACAAACAGTGGTGCGATTTTAAAGGAAAGTCCTATTTTCGGCAAACGCCCGATGGAAAACAGGAGCAGATTGTATTACCGACTTTTGGTGAAAACCTTACCTATTTCTTTCGTTATCAGCTAGATTTTATGTACTTCCGCTATTTTATGTGGAATTTCGCGGGTCGACAGAACGACATCCAGGGTCATGGAAATGTGATGAATGGAAACTGGATTAGCGGTATTCCAATTGTGGACAATGCCCGACTTGGACCCCAGGAAAAGTTGCCGACCTCACTAAAAAACAACCGTGGACGAAACGTATATTATTTTTTTCCTTTACTTCTGGGGCTGATAGGATTATATTATCACTATAAAAACGATCTCAGAAACTTTATTGTGTTGGCTTTACTGTTCTTCTTTACAGGAATTGCCATTGCCATTTTTCTTAATGAAATACCATCAACCCCACGTGAACGCGATTATGTATCGGTGGCATCGTTTTATGTGTTTAGCATTTGGATCGGAATAGGTGTAATAGCCTTTTCGAAATTGCTTGAACGATGGGTGAAGAATAAATCGGCAGCAATAACCATGGCTGTTGCTGCATCCATCAGTGTACCTGTGCTTATGGGATCACAAAATTGGGATGACCACGACCGCTCGGGGCGTTACCATGCGCTCGAATATTCGAAAAATTATCTCGAATCGTGTGAGCCCAATGCCATTCTTTTTACCAATGCCGACAACGATACCTACCCACTTTGGTATGCCCAGGAAGTGGAGGGCATCCGCCGCGATATTCAGATTGTACTTCTCCCATATTTATCGGCCAACTGGTACGTGCATCAGATGCATAGCCAAAAATACTTTAATAAGGGATTGAAGATGAGTCTCACCGACAATAAATTTGTAGGAGGAAAAAGGACATATCTTCCAATTGTCGAGAGGATCGATTCAGCCATTGATGTGTCGGCCATGCTTGAATTTGTCGGGAGTGAAGATCCCCGGTCAAAGATAGAGCCGAATGGTCGATTATCTGATCCCTCCAATTATATACCCTCGCGCAGACTGGTGTTATCATCTAATCCTAAAGTTGCACAGCCTGCCGACCCGGTAATAAATATAAATTTAAAAGGATCGTACCTGCGGATGGATCAGTTGGTGATGCTCGATATCATTGCCACTAACCGTTGGGAACGTCCGGTGTATTTTGCCTCAGTGCAGGAGCCAATGGGCCTTGGATTGGACAAATACCTTCAGCTCGACGGATATGCCTATAAACTGATTTCTAAAAAAACTGATTCTCATGATTATTCCGATGTAGGGTATATTGATACCGAATCACTTTATTACAAACTGATGAATAAATTTACATATACATCGTTGGCTAACCCAAAGGTATATCTTGATTGGACTCACATTACCACGGTATCGGTTGTTGGGTTGCGGGGCAAGTTTGTTCGTTTGGCGGAGGCCTTGCTATTGGAAGGGAAAAAGGAAAAAGCCATTGCCGTTTTAAACAAAATTACTACCATGTTACCAAACGAACGCATTCCATTTGATTATTATGTGATAGCAATTGCTGATATGTACTTTAGGGTTGGCGAAATAATTAAGGGAAGAGAATTATTGAAAAAAGTAAAGGACCTGACCATCGAAAATATTACTTATTACCGATCTCTTCCAAAGAATTTACTAGCCGGTGTGGAATACGACTATCGTGTAAGCATGTTTATGATGCAGGAAATTGAACGACTGGAAGGCAGGGGTAAGTGATATTGGGATTTTTGTACCTATGAAGAATGGAAAACTCAAAAAAAATAGAACAGGGTTTTATCATCGACAGACTGACGAACTCAATCCTAAACATAGTTTCTGGTGACAGTTTCCAGACAAAAGTTATTCGGTTAAGTAAATCTGACTTGAAACATATTACCAAAATAAAGGGTGGAATTTCAATTGGAAACACGAATTTGACGAAATCAAGAAAGTAGTTTATAAACTAACTATCGTAAACAATCCGAGTATCATACAAGAAAGAATCGGGATAAGTGGATTTATCCGAACCAGAAAATTTCGAAACAAGTCGAAGGTTACAAAGAAAATCTCAAAAAATATTTTTAATGCCTAAATCTTTGCAAATTTTGCGACATAATCCCTCCTTAATATCTGGATGCCTTGGAACGGTTGACGCTTTGCCATTATTAGGGTTTCTGTAGAGTGTATGACTACCCCCTTCTCTTGCAAAAACACAACCGCTTTGTTCAATATACTTAACAAACTTATTTCTTTTCATTCGAAGTTGAAAGACATGGTTTGTGTTATCATTTTATTAGCCCTGCCTTTTCTGTTTGTAGCCCTAATCTCGTCAAATAACAAATTGACTGCATCGGCAAGGTTCTCCTTTGCTTCTTCAATGGTTTCTCCTTGAGTGTTTATGCCGTCAATTTCCTGTATGTATGCAATAAAACCCCCTTCCTTGCAGGGTTCAAAAACTGCTGTCATTTCAATGTTTTTCATACTTCAAAATTAAATAAATTTACCCACTATTCAATTTTCATGTTATTGTTTATTACGGTTTACAGTTGTTTTTATTGCATCCTTGGTATATTTGTTATCCATACTGATTCTTCAGACCTCCCAAGTTTAATTGTCTGCAATTTTACTATATTTAAGCCACTTAGTGTACAATTTCATAAATACAAATTAAATTTCATAAAAATCTCATAGTAGAGATATTTTGATGAAATATCAATTACAAGGACGTTATCCTGATTATAATCCGATAATCCCAGACCAAAATAGGATGGATGAGTATTTTAATAAAACTAAAGACTTATTGAAATGGCTAAAAATGAAGTTGTAAAAATTCTTAGATTGTATGTTAATTTATTAAGGTCTGAAGGAGTAATTATAGATAAAGCCTTTTTGTATGGTAGCTATTTAAATGATTCTGCTACATTAGATAGTGATATAGATTTAATGATTGTGACAGATAACGAAAATGATGATTATTTAGCAGGAAAGATTTGGAAGTTAACTCGAAATGTAAATTCTAAGATTGAACCTTATCTTGTTGGGAAAAATAGATTTTATAGTAATGATAATTTTCCACTGATTGATCTAGTGAAAAGAACTGGATTAGAAATAATATAAAAAAATACAGATAACAATATAGGATTTAAGACAGCCCCGGATCAACTAATTCCCACGCGTAATAAACCATGCACTTATCGAAGGTTTTTGGTTTTATGAAGGATTTAATGAAGAGGATTATCGAAGGGTAAAAAC
>JANXXY010000238.1 GCA_025350365.1 Bacteroidales bacterium
ATTAAAATTTTCTCCAAACCGTGAATGCATGGTATATGAGAAAAGAACAGCTTTACTTTTATTTACAGTGACATACATCAATACAGCTCTGTTTTCTTCATAAGGAGAAACCAGACGGAACAAGTCTCCGTGCCAGATCACATTTTGAAGTCGTTTGTAGTTTTTTATTGCATCCTGACTGAATTTCAGTTCCTTTTCAGTTAATCCTTTTACCTGAATATCGTATCCCATTTTACCCATCATGGCCACATCGGTTCTAAACTTTAATGGTTGCTTACCCCAGGAAGTTATGTGGTTGCAAACAGCTATTGAAGGAAAGAAATTTGAATAACCCCACTGAATGTAAATACGTTCCACAGGGTCGGTATTATCACTGGCCCAAAATTCCGTAAAATATCGTAATGCTCCGTAATCGACTCTTCCGCCACCGCCGGAGCAAAGCATCATCGGCAAATGAGGATATTTAATACGGATGCGTTCGAGTACTTTGTAAAGACCCTGAACATAATCGATATAAAGATGCGATTGTTCATTTTTCAGATAAACCGAATAAGCATTGGTCATCATGCGGTTGCAATCCCATTTAAAAAATGCTACACCAGGGTTTTTCACCATCATGTCATCTACCAGTTTATAAACGAATTCTTGTACCTCCGGATTTGTTAAATCCAGAACCAACTGATTCCGGTAGTAATGCTTCGGACGGTTCGGAAGCTTCAGCACCCAAGTGGGATGCGTTTCGTAGAGCTCACTTTTCGGATTAACCATTTCGGGTTCAATCCAAATACCAAACTTTACCCCTTGAGCTTCGGCTTCTTTTACCAAATGACCAATACCATTGGGCAACTTGGTTTTATTTTCCTGCCAATCACCCAACCCCGCATTGTCATTATTTCGGGGATACTTATTGGCAAACCAGCCATCGTCGAGGAGAAATAAATCTGCTCCCAGCGTTTTTGTATCTTCCATTAAACCTTTAAGTTTGGCCTCGTTAAAATCGAAATAAGTGGTTTCCCAATTATTCAATAGCGTTAAACGTGGTTTGTCGCCATCCAAAATACCATATTTAAGACTCCAGCTATGTAGATTGCGGCTGGCTTGACCTTTCCCCTGATTGGAGTAAGTGTAAATAAACGAAGGGGTAGTAAATGTTTTACCCGGGGCAAGGTTATATTCGGAAGCAAAAGGATTAATGCCTGAGATCACACGTAAAGACCCTTTTTCATCTATTTCAAAAAGGAATTGGAAATTGCCGGACCACCCTAAAGTACCGGCAATTAATTCTCCATCGGTTTCAGTAGCTTTTTTATTTAATGCAAGAAAGAAAACAGGAGTTTGGTACATATGAGCTCTGGAGCCAAGCTTTGAATCAATTATTTTAATACCACTGGTAAGCTCACTTTCCTGCATCCGCATTTCTTGCGCCCAGTCGCCATGAAATTGCGTCAACCAATAATGATTTGCATCAAAATTCAACATTGAGGAAGCATAGTTGTATAACGTAAGTGGCTTTTTTTCCTGATGCTGAATATCAATCCATTGCTCAATAACATTTTCTTTATAAAAGGTCTTGAGATGAAGAGTAACATCAACGGGATACATAGGATCCTTTAGCTTAATATGCATGATACTTACATTATCGTCCTTCTTCTCTGTTTTGGAACTAACATATTGAAGTTCCAGGGAAGGATTGCCATCGTTATGGGTTATACGGATAGCAGGTTCAAACAAATTGTCAGTTCCAAATGTAGCGTATGCGATTTGTCCTTGTCCCGGAATAATAATGTTTCCTGGTTCTCCGTCCAATTTCGTTCCAAGATATATCTGGTAAAGCCGGTTATCTTTTCCCACTTTAAAAACTAAATGGGTGTTTTTTGTTCCAACCTGAATCTGGGTTTCGTTTTGTGCATTTGCATGAATGACTCCACAAATCAGAAAAACGATAAAAAGAAATTTTTATAGAACAATTAATACCATTTAAATTATTCCGCAATCCTATTGCACTTTTCAAACAGATATCCGATACACCTGGTTTCATTGACTAAGGCTGAAAGCAGCCGTTTGTTTTTACTTTGTACCCATATTTTGTGTGATTTCAGCCACCCGGAACCTGGTTATTTTTTCAATCAATTTCAGCGGAAGTGGTTTGG
>JANXXY010000243.1 GCA_025350365.1 Bacteroidales bacterium
CACTTCCTCTTTTTCAAGTGTATCATCTACCGTTTCAATTTCAATAAACACGATATCACCAAGTTCTCCCTGGGCATAATCGGTAATACCTATAATAGCCTGGTTACCCTCTACTCTGATCCATTCGTGATCCTTGGTGTACTTTACGTTTTCCGGTATGTTCATAATCAACTGTATTTATATTCTTAGTTCTTTTTGAGAAACCAAAAATAATACATTTTAATTAAATAAAGCATTACTGTGCAAGTGTGAAGCGTACGCTGAAACCGATGTTGGTATTAGCTGTCGGATAAGATGTTGATATCAATGGGGTGTTCACAATTCTGTCGTAAAACATACGCAAATTAAATCTGTCACTCAACATATAATCGGCAGAGACTTTGATTGTCACTATGTTTTGGCCCTGAGAAGGCAGATCTGGCTCATCGGTTAATCGTCGAATAATGGTTTTGTTATCGCGGATTGAAAGGTCAGCTCGTAAATTCAAATCACTTTTAAATTTCTTCTCACCACCGGCCGACTTGATGATAAACTGCACATTATTAAATTTATACCCGGCGCCTACCACCATTTCATTCGAGATTGTTTCGGTAAGTTGATTGTTGGCCAGACTTAAAATTAAATTTCTGTTGCGCCTAATTTCCAATTTGGAAGAAAGGCTATTCTTAAAGTTCATATCCACACTAATTAATGGTCCAAACTGTTCGGTGATCGATACGGACGATATGTCGATTTTGGGGGAATAATTCTGCTGCAAATCGCGGACGATACTGAGAATTTCCTGTATAGTATAATCGGGATTGGTTAAGTAATTACCAACGTTATAAGTAGCCCTGTAAGCATGATTCAAGCTTACCGTGCGGGCAAATTTCTGAATAAATTCAATCTTCGACAAACCTTCGTAATTGATACGCCAGTTGGGCATCATTTTAAAAATAGACGGAAATTTATCAAGTGTTACTTTGCCGGGACTAATACCTCCGTAAGCAGCCATAAATGCCGGAATAAGCACTTCCTGTGATGATATTCCATATCCATTGATCTCACCGGGAGGGAGAGGGTCACCTTTTTCATCTTTATCATCATATCTATTGTACATTATGTTATTCGACTTCGCCAACCCTTCCCTTTCAGTTCCCAATCGTTCAGCAATTATATAGCGGTAATCCTGAAATTTTTTAAAAGTTACCGAAGAAAATCCATTACTGCTTGAAAGCTTATTAAATGCACTGCCAATAGAAATAAATGTCATGCTGAAGTTACCCGATTCCTGCATGTTTCTTGTATCCTGAGAATAGGGATAAGAATAATTCGAGCGTTGATTTTGGGTGTATGATCGCGATGCATTCACCTCTATTTTAAGGCCGGGAATTGGTTCGATGCTGCTTCGTACGTTTAAATTGTCGTTGTGCGACATCAGGTATGGAGTATTCAAATACAGACTTTGTGTAAGCCATTTGTTTTTTATTGCTGTTTCGGGGAAATTTTTGTCCTGAAAACCAAGAATAAATGGTAATCCGGGAGCATACATGCTGTTAGAACTGCCCATTCCCAAAAATTGCGTTCGCGGCATAAAACCGGGTAATGTACTTCCATCTGTTTTCGACCATGATATCGATACATTTTTTATCCCTAAAATTGCTCTGGTTACATTTTCAACGATTATAATTAATGGACTGGGCTTCATTTCAACCTTTCCTTCCACCACAATTTTAGTTCCCGTATAGTCCTTATCAGCAGTAAAACTTATTTTGTTGGCATCGATTACTTTCATTTTTCCAACGATTTCTTGACCTTTGGCATCGGTAACTTTCACTTTTACATCCTCGGTAGAAAGTTTATGGAAAATCATTCGGGGCTCATTGGCTGTTAATAACGCTCTATCGCGCTCATAAGTGACTGTTTTATATTTTTTCTGCTGTGGTTGTTTCGAATTATTTTTTGGCTGCATTAACTTACGAAAATAAGGAACCTTGTTGTAAAGCGAAGTTAAATTGAGCTGACCATTAAGTTGCAATGTTCCGGTATTATTAATGGTATTCCCAAGAGCCAATGAATCATTAGTTACCAATGGAGCCGCATCCCAATCATATGTTGCACTGTATCGGGCCGAAGCCGAAGTCCAGTCAAGCAATGGAAGTTTATTGATGGGTATCGTATAGGTGATATTGATGTCATGCTGATAATGAACGGTGCGGCCACCTCCCTGGATGTTACGCCAAACAGACTCCTTCCATCGCTGGTAATCATCCTTAAATGCCCTGGATACCACATTAAACCTTGTACTATCCTCATCGATGCGTGCAAGGTTGGACGAGGCAAAATCGAATTTTAAAGCGCGGGTTAAATCATAACTTACATTGAAATAACGGTTCCAGGTAAAATCCTTATTTACCGAAGGAATTACCTTAATTTCCATTGTAGGATCGTTAAGGTTACGCATCGCAATTTCGTTATAATTACGGTTCATGTCAGTCCTAAATGAGATACTGGATGGCATTAAGCTAAAGTTAAAATCCTTAATTAACCGCAATGCACCCGCGTTAAAAAGCTTTACTGTTTGGAAAGGTGCTATATTTTTTGGTCTGTTTTGAAAATTGTACATCACCCCTCCAAAATAACGTTTCTGAATATTGTATTGGGTACTGATGTTATGTGAATTTAATTCGCTGTATGAATAAGAAAGTGACCAGTTGGAAATATCGTAAAAATGAGGTTTTCCCGATTGTTTATTAATTTTAACATTAGTGAAATTTAAGCTTTTACGAGTAGTGCGGTCTTCAGCATTTCTCTTTATGTCTTTTCGTTCTTCTGCTGATTTGGCATTATTCAATGCAGCCTTAAGCTCAATATCGGGGTCCAATGGATTATACAGAGGGTTCAACACTGTTTCAGAAATTCCTACATACATCGGTATTTGAACACCCGATTTTTTTGGAAAAAATTTACCAAGTTCAAGATTGGTAGAAACGTCATATTGAATCATCTCATCCTTGCTTCTTTGGCTTACTTTTTTCTCGATGCTTCCAAAACCCGGTGTGCTATATCCTCCGGAAGCATTAATCATACCTAAATCAGCCAAACGTATGGTAGTGCGCAGATTTGCAGCCCAACCACCTTTTTCGTTAAAATCGGTTAACCGGAGTTCATCTACCCAAACTTCAGCGGAGCGAGTCTGTCCAAGTTTATTTGCATCATAAGGATACCGAACCCCTATCATGATGGTTCGAACGTTACTAAGGTTTGGATTTCCACACACAAAATAGCGACGTCCTTCTATTGGGTATGAAAAAATAGTTGCGTTAGTAACATTGGTTCCAGAACGCCTCATTTCATCGTTTCTGGCCTGCTTCACCTGTTGTAACTCATCCATCGAAATGTCGACCCTGTTTTCATCAGGCCATACCTCAAGACGGTCGACATCATTATTATTGTCGAGTGGTCGTCCGGTAATTGGAGTAAGATGCAACGGAACCTCGTATTCATAATAATTATCTTTATAATCGGACCCAAGTCTGATAAATACGGTAAGCTCTTTTTGATCTAGGAATTTGCCAGGAATTTGTTCGGCATGTACCTCCATTTTAAGCCGTTTGTACTGACGGATGTCGAGGTTGATATTTTTATAGGCAGCCTTGCCATCGCCGTTCACCAGATTTTGAACTTTAAGCACCATCGACTGTTCGTTGAGCTGAAGCAACTGTGGATTTTGTGGATCTATCTGTCGGGTGATACCCGGAGGTAATACATAATTTACCGGTTTTTTTGTACCATTGTTCTCAATATTAACGGCTGAAATTTCGAACGTTCCATCGTTTTCCTCCGGTGATGAAAGGCTTTCGCCACCCTGACGAAAACTAAGGTTGTACTTGCGCCATTCGCCCCTAACCAAATTAAGCCGTGCAAAACGCATGATCACTGAATCGTTGAAACCGGTTAAAAACATCCGCATAAATCGTATTGACTTAAAATCCTGAATGGAGCCCACGGTTTTTTGATATTCTGAAATAGGTATGCGGAACTGAAACCATGTCTCGGCTCTATTATTTGCTGGAAGATTTTTAACCATGTAAACTACAGAGTCAACAATAAAGTTAGTCCCAATTTTGAGCTTTTCAGGTTTAATATCGACCTTGTATTGAAAGAAACTTTCGTTTTCATTAAGTGTATTGTCGCGATTAATATCTTCTGTGTTTGGCAGACTCGAACCGGAAGCCGCAAAGTCTGAAGAGGTACTTGTTTGAGCAGGTGAATTACCTTCCAGCCCATTGTATTTCTTATATCTTTCCAGAATACCCAGCTCTTCCGTATCGTAATCTCCACCTCTATAGTAATGGAAATCATCGGATGAAGGATCATCCACTGCATCTTTATAAGCTTTAGAACCAACACCAACATTTTTTGCCAATTGATCGAGATAGGTTTTGAATTTTACTGCTTCATCCGCATCATTTAGCCCATCCAAACCGACATCCTGGTATGGTCGGGCATTAGGATCATTATCGAAGGCGCTTACCAGCGATTGAGAAGTAGGAATCCGACCCCATACGGAGGTTGTATCAACATTGGCCGGGGTTGTGCCGGTTGGTAGCCCATTTTCAAATGATTTACGTGAATCTTTTAAAACGTCTTCCGATACATTTCCCAAATTGAAATATAGATTTCCGCCTTTATTTTTCTTAGTACTGTCGTCCAAAAATGGATCCATCAACCAGAACTCGATAAACTCAACATTGGCAGCCTCGAAATC
>JANXXY010000279.1 GCA_025350365.1 Bacteroidales bacterium
GGAGAAAATTTGTTGTGCCTTCCCATGATTTGATCAATGCGTATGACGCTGAAGGTGATAAAGTACGTAAGGCAGCTTCCATATTGTTCGAAGTTGCTCCTTGGGTTGATGAACATTGGGGAAATGCCATCAATAGTTCCATCCCTTTTTCCTATAAATGGAAACACGCAAGTGGTTGGGCTAGTGCTGACCATATTTATTTATTGCGCCTTGCCGATGTATTGCTCTTAAAGGCGGAGGCCTTGAATGAAACTGGAAGCCTTGCAGCTGCATCAACTGTGGTTGATCAAATTAGAGGACGTGTGAAATTACCAGCGTTAGCTGCTGAAAAAAAGAGCTCCAAAGATGTTTTGCGAACCACCATTTTAAAAGAACGTCGCCTGGAACTTGCTTTGGAAGCGCAACGTTGGGATGACCTGGTACGAAATAAATCTGTTGTTTCAACAATGAATAATCTTGTTGAAATTGACCTCAGAACAAATAAACCTGAAGTTTATCCGATGACTGATGCCAAAATTTTATTGCCTATACCGCAACAAGAACTTGACAGAAATCCACTTTTGGTTCAAAACCCATTATAATTCAATATAATATTCCAGTTTTATAAATATATAAACATGAAAAAAACATACAACGGCATTTTGTTTGCCCTCGTGATCATCCTTTCGGTTTGGTCTTGTACCGAAAAAGACAATCTTGATCCGGAAGGACAATGGATACTCTCCAATCCGGAGATTGTAAATCCATCCGATAATGCAACAATCAATTTAAATGAAGCAAAACCAGACTCGCTTATCCATTTTACTTGGAATGCAGCTATTTCCAGCGCTAATTACGGCATAACCTATTCCGTAGTAATTGATACCTTGGGAAGTAAAAGTTTTGATTCCCCAATATTGGAAGTCAAATCGGGTACAAACGGAAAAAGCCTATCGCTGGATATAAAAGCCAGCGTACTGAATGAGGCTTTATCCATGGCTGGATATCCATCCAACACTATATCTCAGTTTACCTGGGCTGTAAAAGCTTCCTGTTTAAGCAAATCCGGCATCGCTTCAAGTAGCATTTCAGTAAAACGTTTTGCAACTGAAATAAAACCAACCGAATTATACCTATCGGGTGAAGCAACTGAAAATGGAGTGGATTTATCAAAAGCAATTGCATTAAAACGTTTAAATAATGCTTTAGGTAATCCATCCAATAAATTTGAGGTTTATACTTCCTTAACCAAAGATAAAAATTACAAATTTTACAGTGCAAAAAGTTTGCCAGCCCATCAATATGGGGGAGCAGCTGGTTTACTGGTGAAATCGGGTGTTGCTATCCAAGCTGTTGTAACAGGTGTATTCCGTATCTCCATTGATATTGACAATTCAACATATTCCCTCCTGCAAATTGATAAGTTCAGTATGGTTGGTGGTAACATTACAGGAGCCTGGGGTGGCGACGAAGCACTGGTATATCAGGGCGGAGGTATTTGGAAAAGAAGTGTTGAACTAATAGCCAAAGATGGATTCGTATTTAGAGTAAACGGCGATTGGAGTTTTCTAATGAAACATGTAAAAGGCGAAACTGCCAATGTTGTGTTTGAGTCAGATGCTACAAACCAAGGTGTATCGGTTGAAAATATCCCTTCAACATTGATAGGAACGAAGATCGTTACACTTGATCTCTCCGCAAATGCATATACTTACAAAATTGAGCGTGATCCGAATGCTCCAGGCCCCATTGCAACGCCATCTGCCTTGTATTTATTAAAAGCAGGTGTTAAGGTATGCGAATTCACAAAAACGGGAGATGTATTTAACTCAACCATCTATTTAGCATTGCAAGGTGCATCCCAATATACTCTTAACTCTGCCTCTGATGGTACGGGTTCAAGTTATTCACTTGCCGCTAAAATTGGAGCTACAACCACTCCTGATGGTGATAAAGTAGTTGGAACTGTAGGTTTGATCGAAGGTGCCGGAACTGTTGGAGTAGATCACGACCAGGCTTATCAGTTGTCAATTGACTTTTCAACTTCAAAATTAAGCTGGAGTTATTATAATCTTAAATTGTTTCATTGGAGTGATTGGGATAAACGTGACGAATTTGTAATGACGTATGTGGATCCTTATACGTTTACAGTAACTGCAAACTTAACCGCCGGTAACGATTTGAAATTTAATTCTCCATGGGACGTTCAATTTGGTCCGGACGTTGCCCCCGGCACTTTAAGTGGTACAGCGATCAATTTAGGTACTAGCCCTAATTTTAAAAATATTACAACTTCTGGTAAATACAAAGCCACCCTTGTAATCAGCAATGATTACAAAACAGGCACTTATGTGTTTGCAGTTCAGTAATGAAGGTATAAATAAATAATTATTGAAAATTTTTAAAAGTTAGTTTTTACAAAGCCGCACCAGTTTAGGCAGGTGCGGCTTTACTTTACTTATTGAATACAGGAAAACGTATAAAAAATTGACCTCCTTTATTTTAAATAAAAGATTATGAAAATAGCAAGTAAAAACCTAAAGATTGGAACACTAATAATCATGGCGTTTTGCTGCCTGATGTCAAATTGTATGGATAGTAAACCTGATACATACCCACCACCGCAAACAACAACACTAAATGTAAAAGTTTATTTTACACAGCCGGACAAATCCGCTCTGCTATCCCAACAATCGGATGCGGTAACTGCTTCCTCAACATTATTGCCTACCATCACCATCAATAGTAAAAAGACCTACCAGAGTATGGATGGATTTGGTTATGCATTGACAGGTGGAAGTGCTTATCATCTTTTCAATATGTCGGCATCAAAAAGAGCCACTCTCCTGAATGAACTTTTTGGGTTGGATGGATTGTCCATTGGTATTAGTTATTTAAGAATCAGCATCGGCGCATCAGATTTGGATGCCTCAACGTTTTCCTATGATGATCTCACGGCTGGAGATACCGATATTACCATGGCAAATTTCTCAATTGCACAGGATAAACAATGGCTCATTCCAATTTTAAAACAAATTTTAGCCATCAATCCGAATATTAAAATTTTAGGATCACCCTGGTCTGCACCTGCATGGATGAAAACTAGTGCAAATCCTAAAGGTGGAAGTTTGAAACCCAACTATTTCGATGCATACTCCAAATATTTTGTAAATTATGTGCAGGCGATGGCATCGGAAGGTATTACCATTGATGCTGTTACCATCCAGAACGAACCTTTATATGATGGGAATAATCCAAGTATGTACATGTCTCCGGAAGATCAAGGTACATTTGTAAAAAATAACCTTGGCCCTGCATTTGAATCAGCAGGCATTAAAACAAAAATAATTATTTACGACCATAATGCTGATCGCACCGATTACCCGATTACCATTTTAAACGATGCAGCTGCAAATAAATATATTGATGGTTCAGCTTTTCACCTCTATGGTGGTGACATATCTAATTTATCTGTGGTTCACAATGCATTTCCAAACAAAAACCTGTACTTTACTGAACAATGGGAAGGAGCACCAGGAGACATGGCTCAGGATTTGAAAAATGCCGTTAAGGATTTAATTATCGGAGCATCACGAAACTGGTGTAAAGTAGTTTTGCAATGGAACCTGGCATCCAATTCGGCACTTGAACCACATACTCCAGGAGGTTGCAGCCAGTGTTTGGGATCGGTAACCATTGATGGCGATGTTGTAACACATAATCCCTCATTCTATGCTATCGGACATGCCTCCAAATTTGTTCGTCCGGGTTCAGTGAGAATTGAATCAAATAGCACAACCGACCTGCCAAACGTAGCTTTCATAACACCTGAAGGGAAAATTGTTATCATCGTATTGAACAATACGAATGCTTCCAAATCTTTTAATGTTAGTAATGGCACGGATACTTTTACATCAACATTGTTAGCTGGAGCAGTGGCTACTTATGTGTGGACTAAATAATTAAATAAAAATATAAGAATCGATTTATGAATTTATATTCAGCATTTAAGGTACTATCATTGGTGGTATTTCTGTTTTTTAGTGGCCAATTGAGTTCCCAGACCGTTACGCCATGGTTAACAACCGGAGATCAAGTTCAATTATTACAAAAACAATCACATACAAGTTTCAGTATTTCTCCTGCAAAAAATGCATCAACGATAACCATTGATGCATCCTCTACCTTTCAGTTGATCGATGGATTTGGATTTTGTATGACCGAAGGAAGTGCAGAAGTTATAGTGTCTTTGGATACAATTCATCAAACGGCGTTAATGAACGATTTGTTCAATCCCTCAACCGGTATTGGTGTTTCTGTGGTTCGCATCAGCATCGGAGCCTCTGATCTGAGTTCTTCCGATTATACCTATCAGGATGGTGATAGTACCACAATGTTTAATATGGCAGGACCTGATCTTACTTTCCTAATTCCTGTTTTAAAGAAAGCCCTTGCCATTAATCCTAACCTGAAAATTTTAGCTACACCATGGACAGCTCCTCTTTGGATGAAGACTAACAATGCGTGGGTGGGAGGCACACTTAAACCTTCGTGTTATGCAGCCTATGCAACATATTTTGTGAATTACCTGAATGCCATGAAAGCTCAAGGAATTGCGATTTGGGCTGTTACCCCGCAAAATGAGCCGGAAAATGGAGGCAATGATCCTTCCATGACTTTTACATCCATTCAGGAAGCAACTTTTATCAACAATAATCTTGGTCCGGTATTGGCAGAAAATGGATATTCATCTATTAAAATTATTGGATTTGATCACAACTGTAACAATACCGCATACCCTGAATATGTTTTTGCCAATACAGGCTCCTATGTTGATGGATCTGCTTTTCACCTGTATGGTGGCTCAATTTCAGCGCTTACTAAAGTACATAACTTCAATCCTATAAAAAATGTGTATTTTACGGAACAATATACTGGGTCGGAAGGAAGTTTTTCAGATGATTTTGGATGGCATATACAACATGTTATCGCCGGATCGTTGAATAATTGGGCGAAAATAGTATTGGAATGGAATGTGGCTAATGATGAAAAGTTGGCTCCCCGCACACCCGGAGGCTGTAAAACCTGCCTGGGCGCTTTTACCATTCATAGTCGCACTGTTTATACCCGGAATAAATCATATTATATCCTTGCACAGATATCAAAATTTGTCAAAGTGGGGGCAACCAGAATATCTTCGGTAAGCACAAACAATGCAATTTCTAGCACTGCAATTAAAAATCATGACGGATCAATAGCTGTTCTTGCATATAATAGTTCGGGTACCGCCATAGCTGTAAGCATTTTTCATGGCAATTTGTCATTTGACTATAGTATTCCTGCAAAATCTGCTGTAACGTTTGTTTATCAAATCAATGGGTAAGTTATCGCATAAAAAAAGCATCTAAATATTCTATTCTGATTTTGATGCCCGTATTTGTTCTTGTTAAATATAACGTTGCAAATTGAAAAGTGATTGCTTATTAAACAATTTAAATTGTAATTTTGCCACGATTTTTTGAAAATTGTTTATATTGGAAATGCACAAATGTCTTAAACACCCTGTTTTTGCTGTTCTTGCCGAAGTGGCTGCTTCGGAAAAGCTTGAAGTATACGTTATTGGAGGATATGTTAGAGATGCAATTATTAATCGCCCTTCACATGATATTGATATTGTTGTTGTCGGAAACGGAATACGGTTTGCTGAACAGGTAGCCGCAAAAATAGGCAACGATGTAAGGGTTACTGTTTTCAGGAATTTTGGAACGGCCATGCTTAAATATGAGGATCTGGATATTGAGTTTGTTGGCGCCAGAAAAGAATCCTATCGCCGAAGTTCACGAAAACCTATTGTTGAAGATGGCACACTGGATGACGACCAGATTCGCAGAGACTTTACAATTAATGCTCTTGCATTTGGATTAAGCTCAACTAATTTTGGTGAGCTCATCGACCCATTTGGTGGGCTGGAGGACATTAAGAAAAAGGTAATACGGACTCCATCCGATCCTGATAAAACATTTTCGGACGATCCTTTACGGATGATTCGGGCTGTACGTTTTGCTGCACAGCTTGGCTATATCATTGAAGAACAAACTTTTGCTTCTATAATTAAAAACAAAGACCGGATTGAAATTGTATCCAGAGAGCGTATTACCGACGAACTGAATAAAATACTTCTTTCGAAAAAGCCATCCATTGGTTTTTATCTTTTAGATCAAAGTGGTTTATTAAAAGTTATCTTTCCAATATTATCGGAACTGAAAGGCGTTGACGTGAAAAATGGCCAAGGCCATAAGGATAATTTTATTCACAGCCTTAAGGTTTTAGATAATATCAGCAAAAATACCAATAATTTATGGCTTAGGTGGGCAGCTTTATTGCATGATATTGCCAAACCTTTAACCAAGCAATATTTTCCTCAGCAAGGTTGGACATTCCATGGGCACGAATTTTCAGGGGCAAAAATGATTCCGGATATTTTCCGTGAATTGAAATTGCCGCTGAACGAAAAGATGAAATATGTTCAGAAGCTGGTTCTTCTGCATTTGCGACCCATCGTGCTTTCGCAGGAAGTTGTTACCGACTCGGCCGTTCGTCGGTTAATGTTCGATGCAGGTGAGGATATTGATGATTTAATGACGCTTTGCGAGGCTGATATTACCTCAGGAATACCTGAAAAAGTGAGAAAATACCTTGCAAACTTCGAGTTGGTGAGGCAGAAAATAAAAGACCTCGAAGAACGGGATGCTATCCGCTGTTTTCAGCCGCCTGTTACAGGAGACGACATCATTAAAATTTTGAATATAAAACCATCAAGAGAGGTGGGTCTCATTAAAACTGCAATAAAGGACGCTATCCTTGACGGCATCATTCCCAATGAATATAATGCCGCTTATCAATTTATGCTAGAAAAGGCAAAGGAACTGGGACTGAAATAGTTTTTAAGTTGCCTTGTTCGGCTAAGGTTGCACCTTAGTCAAATGTATCTTTTACAGGTTATAGCCTGTTTTATATGGCGGACGAGGTAGAACCTCATCCGAACGAGGGGTTTCACACGATCTTGATTCTTAATTTCTAGTTATTAATCAAACAGTTCCATAATATCTTCTTTCGAAAGCGATTTTAATGGATTGTTATTATTGATAAATATTTTAGCCAGTTCCGATTTTTTTTCCTGAAGTTTAATGATTTTTTCCTCAATGCTTTCGGCAGATATAAACCTGTAAACAAATACCTTGTTGATTTGTCCGATACGATGCGCACGATTAATTGCCTGCATTTCAGCAGCCGGGTTCCACCATGGATCAATGATAAATACATATTCCGCAGCAGTTAAATTGAGCCCTACACCTCCGGCTTTCAATGAGATGAGAAAGAACTTATTTTCAGGCTTTGTCTGAAAATCGTTTACCACCTCTTCTCTATTTCTGGTTTCTCCTGTAAGTTTGGAATATTGCCAGCCTTTGGTTTCGAAAAAATCCTGAAACAGTTCCAAATGCTTCACAAATGATGAGAAAATAAGTACTTTATGATCTTCAAAGAACATATTTTCGAGACTTGATGTTATTTCTTCAAACTTTCCCGAATCGGCTAAATAAGATTTATCAACCATCACAGGGTGGTTGGCAATCTGCCGCATTCTAGTTAGTGCATTTAATACCATGATGCTTGATTTTTCAACGCCATCTTGATCAAACGAACTTAGGATTTCGTTTCGCACTTTCGATTTTTCTTCTTCATAAAATGCTTTTTGATTTTCACTCATCGTGCAAAATAGCACTTGTTCCGTAAGTGCAGGTAAATCGGGCGCTACTTCCTGTTTTGTTCGTCGGAGAATAAATGGCTGAATCAATCGTTTTAGTTTTTCCTGTTTTTTTTCATCATTTTCCTTTTCAATCGGGTAGGCAAAATACTGTCGAAAAAATTGAAGATCACCCAACAATCCTGGATTGATAAATTCAATTTGTGACCAAAGGTCGGTTAACGAGTTCTCGATGGGCGTTCCGGTCAGCACCAGCCTAAATTTCGAGTTTAGTTCCGTAACCGCCTGAAAAATTTTCGACTCGGGGTTTTTAATAGTTTGGCTTTCATCAAGAATGATATAGAAAAACGGGTAAGCTTTTAGAAGGTTAAATTCGTTACGAACAACGCCATAGGTGGTAAGAACTATATGGTAGTTGCCCATATCAGAAATTTCGACCGAGCGTCCGGAACCAATATATTTCAAAACTTTTAGGCTGGGAGTAAATTTTTGAATTTCGTTATACCAATTGTGTACCAGTGAGGCCGGCAGAACAATTAGGGTGGCGGGTACAACTTGATTTGATGAAACCAGTGTTTCAATTAATTTTTTTAGCAATACCAGCGTTTGCAATGTTTTTCCCAAACCCATATCATCGGCCAAACAGGCTCCCATATGGTTTTGATTAAGCCAATACATCCAGTTATAGCCTTCTTGTTGATATGGTCGAAGGTTTGCATTTACCTCGGGAAGAATCGGATTTTCACGAGTTTTTGATGATTCAAATAAATCCAAAATGGCATGTGTGTATTCTTTTGAAAAACTCAGGAATATTTCATGAAGTTCTTGGTAATGAATATTTTGAAATATAAAATGATCGTCATTAATTTTTCCAAAATAGAACATATCTGAATATTTGGCAAACCATTCCTTTGGAAGAATTGCAATTTCTCCATTGGGAAGAACATACTCTCTGTTGCCATTTAAAATATGTTTCCGGAAACGGACAAATGGAATGCTGTATTCGCCCAGAACAACTAATGAGTATACATCGAACCAATCCTCCTTTTTTCCAAACGACATTTTTAGTTCGATGGCATTAAGGTAAAATTTTTTGGGATAAAAAGTCTGGATTAGAATGAATTTGTGTTGTTTCAATTCTGTTTGATGATTGTTTAACCAATTCACCATAACGGATGTCATGCTGTCGGGGGATTCATCGGGATCGTTTTCTAAACGGAAAAAAGAAGAGCCGTTGTTTTTTAAACCCAGCGATTTTAATAAATCAATCGTATAGTTTTCATAAACAATTTCACGGGTAGTTTTGTAAAATATATACTTGTTATCTTGAGAATTCAAAGTTACGGTAACTGCAAAAGGCTCACCGGCGCGAAATATTTTGCTATTACCATAGTCGAAAGTCAGGTTTAAAACCGGGTTGTATTGTAAGTCACCTTCCAGCGAAAGCTGTGGAGTAGGAATTGGAGATTCATCGATTATTTGAAAACCGGAACAATTAATACGAAATTTTTTGATAGCATTCAGTACAAACTTTTCGAGATATTCCTTTTCGCGTGCTTTTGGCACATTGATAAATTCATTTCGAAAAAACGGATTTAATTTTTTCCCGTCAATGTCATTGAATACTAGTAAACGGTTATTTATCACCAAATGGCAAGGCTCATTTACAAGTATGAGACCCGGCTTGTTGGTAAGTTTCATCTCCTGATTCTTGTGGCTTATGGAAAGAAAATATTTAAATTCAGACTCATTAAGGATAAAGTTAAATATTGCTTCAGCTGAAACTTTTTCAATTTCAATTTTTTCGGAACAGTATACCTGTTTTGGAGAATCTTTAAAATATACTTCTATTGAGGATGTTCGAAGTATTTCGATGATTCGTAATAACCGTTTTTCAATGTAAGGTCGTATATGGTTCAAAAGCATTTCACCCGATATACCGGCGATAAATTCCTGATTATTGATTTTTTTTTTGGAAAAGGCACGTACCAAATCGGTATCGCTATATTCTTCAATCAGTTTAACTATTTTTTTTTGATCATCAGAGAATTCTGAAGCACGTTTGCGGATATCGTCGTTTGTGAGTCGTTCCACTAAGGTATAATAATCTGACTTACCTTGTAATTCAGCTATATATGGATGAAACACATAGCCAACAACGCGATGTTCAGACAGAGCGAGAATAAACTTTTTTTCCATGATACAAAAATGGAAAATACCAACGTGAATTAAAAGGACATTTATTATAAAGATTATCTTTTCAAAAAAAGATCTAAATAAACAGGCAGATGATCGCTATATCCGCCAATATACCGGGGGCCTGAATATGTGGGGAAAGGTTTACGCCCGATATTCCGTTTGTCGGTTTGTAATAAAAAATCTTCAGCACAGATTTGGGCATTTTCCGGGCTTACACATAATCCACCTAATGGAGTCAGCAAACCTCCAGAAACAATCATCTGGTCGATTACCTGCCAATGCCCTTGAAAGTAATGTGTACCTATTTTAGATGTTCGCATAAGGTTAAAAGAGAGATTGTACAATTGGTTACCGGAAGGTGCAGTAGTATCGGCTATAGCTTTTAATGTATGAGCGATACTAAAATTGGTTGGATCATCGTTAAAGTCACCCATAACAATAATCTTCATCATAGAATTCAACCGGAAAAGAGAATCTACCCTATGCCTGAGAATGGCTGCGACCTCGATTCGTGACGACTCGCTTTCCAATTCACCACCGCGGCGCGAAGGCCAGTGATTTACAAAAATACAAATTGTATCTCCTGTTGTCATTTGTAATTGCACAAATAGGATATCCCGAGTTTTTTTCTGAGGGTTGTCGATAAACTGTATATGAACAGGGTGCTGATTTAAAACTTTTGCTTTGTCGGAGCGATAGAGAAGCGTAACATCAATGCCCCTCAGATCGGGAGAATCGAAATGAACTATGCTATAACGGTATTTTGAAAGTGGAGTTTGGTAAAGAAGATCGGAAACCACTTTTCGGTTTTCAACTTCGCATAACCCGATTATTTCGGGAGGTTGCCACATACCCACTGCAGCGATGGCCTGGTATAAATGATTTAGTTTTTGGTTGTATTTTTTTATTGTCCAATGCTGTTTTCCAGTGGGAGTAAAATCATCGTCGGAAGTGGTGGGATCGTCTTCCGTATCGAAGGTATTTTCCGTATTATAGAACATTACCCGAATATCGCCTCTCGATTGAGCTGTGCAAATAGAAAGGCAATTTATAAATAGTGGGATTATCGTAAGAAATATTATTCGAAAATTCATTTGAGTTATTTTTCAATTCGTTCGTAAGCGCCTATATCCGGTAGCAGTGTGCGGTCATTGTTGTCAAGATCTTTTGGAAAAAGCTTCCCTATCTGGATATCTCCTGCATTTTGTGCAGATGATAGTGTATCAAGGTGAAAATCAAACTTATTAGGCATCTTAAATTTTGGATCGCTGTTCCACACATTATTCGAAAAAGTACCAGTATTTTGATTGTTGAATCTTTTGCTTTTTATCAGGCAATGATCAAATATATAGCGAAATACTGAAGATGCGACGGAATCGAGACCTAACTCATCAGTATCAGCTCCATAAATAATCGAATTGTAAAAATTGGCTTTTGTTAGTGCCGAGGATGTTTTTATTGACGGGTTTTGATTATCAATAAAATAGTTTGAAAGATAAAGTGTTGGAATTGCAAAATTGCGACTGTCATATGCTCCATAATAATTTGCCAGAGTGCAGTGGTAAAACTCGTAATCGCCTCCACCAAGGAGCCCGCACGTGTATGTTGCTGCATTTATTACCAGGCAATTAACTGCTTTTATTTTTGCATTATAAGCAAACAAAGCACTGTATGCCATGTTTTTAATTATGCTGTTAGAAATCTCCAAATTGGGTTTAGAAAAATCATTTATGCTTCCCAAAACAATACCGGAAGTACCGTTTTCAATCACTAGCCAGTTAAGCATATGGTTTTTACTTCCCGGAAGAAGATTAATTCCCCCCCATTGGCCGGGAATATCAAGGTATTCTTTTTCGAGACGGTCGCCTTTGAAAGAAATAGGTTTTTCAAATTCACCCAATGCCTTAAGAGTTCCTTTTACCAGCAGGTTCGAGTTTTTGTGGAGATAAATAATAGCTCCTTTTTTTATTGTAAGTGTCTCCGAGCTGTCCACAGTTATGTTACCAAAAAGAAGATATGGTTTATCGGCTTCCCAGATTTGTGTTTTTATTGTTTGAGTTTTAATAATGTGAACATCCTGGCTATATGCTATAAGCTTAATGTTCTGTTTATTTCCATTTACATTACATATCAGGGAATCTATAATTATCAAAGGAAGGTTATGCCCTGTGGGGTTTATATAAACCTGCAAAAAAATGTACAAACTATCGTTAGGGCTTATCTCAATATTATATATTTTATTGGTGTTTTGGCCATTGATGTTTATGATGAATGGCGAATTAACTCCGGCAATAGCGATACTTGCAATATTGATTTTTTTGTTGTAGGGATTATACACCATTAGTCGTTTGGTGGTTGTTCCGATGGTGCTAAAAACGGTGTCGAACGAAACGGTGTCCATTGAAAATTTTAATGTGGCATCTTTGCCTTCATAAAATGATTCCTTTTGGCACGAAATAGTTGCTAATGCAATGATTATAAAGTAAATTGCTGTTGATGAAAAATTCCGCATCGGTTGTTTTGAATTTTAATCAAAGATAATGGCAGTTATTGGATTGGTAAAAGTATTTCGCGTACAGCTCTACTTTTTCTTCTATTTGATCAAAATTTACTAATTACTGATTATTAAGACAAAAGAAAAATCATAAATTTGACATGTATCTGCAACTTTAAATGAAACTTTTTTCGTCGATGATCTTGTTGAAGATGCAATTTAAAACAATTTTTTCTGTAAGTAAAAAAGTTGCGACAAAAACTAACCATTCTGATAAATTAATTTATAATCAATGAGCATTTTGCAAGCTACGTCAAACGACCTGATAGAGATTTTGTATCTTTTAAAGGTTTGCTTTCATGATATGAAAGCAAATGGTTCGCTTCACTGGAATTTGCAATTTCATCTTATCAGCAGTGATCTTAACAAAGGAAATATTTACCTGTACAAGAAAAACGGAGTAACGCTTGGAATGATTACCATGGAAATTGATAATAATGCTGATTACAAAACCGTTTCATGGAACAATGACACCTCGAAACCTTTAGTAGCACATCGTTTAGCTGTACATCCTAATTGGAAAAGGCAGGGGATTGAAAATGAGATACTTCAGTTTATCGAACAATTTGCCCATCAAAAAGGATATACTTCTATATTTATCAATACATTAGCTGAAACCGCCGAAACTATTTCCGTATATAATAAGCTACATGTTCAGGAAACTGATCAAATTCAATTTCATTATCAAAAGGTTCCATTTACTTGTGCCTAAAAGTAGATCTGAATAAAAAATGTATCGTACATTCAGGTTAATGAGATATATTTATTTGATTTTCGGACGTTTATATCTGCATTTCACATCTGGTTAATTTTGTTAACTTTGCATCGAAATTATACATTTTATGAAAAAGATATCGCTACTCGTCCTACTTCTTTTATTGGCTGGACAATTTGCAATTAAAGCCCAACCGGAAAAAGTGATTAATGTAAAATGGTACACTATTCAGCAGGCTTTAGAACTTCAGAAAAAGGAGCCCCGAAAAATTATTATTGACGTATATACCGACTGGTGTGGTTGGTGCAAAAAAATGGATAAGGAAACATTTAATCATCCGGTGGTTGCCGAATATCTTAATAAACATTTTTATCCTGTTAAGTTTAACGCCGAATCATTCGATTCAATTGTGTTTGAAGGTCACACATTTATCAACGAAAAAAAGGGAACACGATCAACTCATCAGTTTGCCATGGCTTTACTGCAAGGACAATTATCATATCCTTCTGTGGCCTATTTGACAGAGAGTTTGCAATTAATTTTCGCTGTTCCTGGTTTTTATACGCCTGATAAGCTTGAACCTCTTTTGAATTACATAGTTGAAAACAAATACAAATCACTACCGATGGATGAATATCAAAAAACATTTGTTAGCCAGATTAAATAATAAAAACATTTTAAGCCCTGATGATAGAATCGCTAAAATTTGACTGCCTTCATTTCAAAGGTCATATACCATGCAAACCCAACAAAATTCGTGGCAAAATATGTACTGATTGCGATGAATACACTCCTATTTCGAAACGAATTCTTATTATAAAACTCGGTGCAATTGGTGATGTTATTCGAACCAGCCCCTTAGTTGTCAAATTTCATCAGCTTTATCCCTATTGTCACATTACCTGGGTGACTCATTCACCAGAGATTGTTTCTTCAAAGTTTGTAAATACCATTTGCAAATTCGACTTTCCATCAGTATATGCTATTCGGAATACGAAATACGATATTGCGGTTAATCTTGATAAGGAAACTGAAGCTTGTTCTCTGTTAAAAGATGTGGATGCGTCTGAAAAATATGGATTTATCTGGCATAATAATCACATTGATATTGCTACACTAAATGCTGAGCATAAGATTATTACTGGATTGTTCTATCAAAAGTCAAAAGCAAATACACAGCATTATCTCGATGAAATTTTTGAAACAAAACCAAAAATACTGTACTTCTGACATAAATTGCAAAGAAAACTAATTGGA
>JANXXY010000304.1 GCA_025350365.1 Bacteroidales bacterium
TATCGCCCTGGCCGGTGATCATGAGCTGCCGGTCGCCTTCGTTGGCGCCTTTGGCTACCATGACCATGGAGGCCGATTCGCGGGCAAAAAATACGGAGTCGGCTGGTTTGCCCTCAATGGTAGCACCGAGCTTGTCGAGGCGACCATTTTCAATTGATTTCCAGGGAACAGAGATTGATTTTCCTGCAATAATCTTTTGGTTGTAATTGCCCACTGGAGGGTTTTCGCCAGGCATGTCAAAGCCATAGGCTTGGTTGGCAAGGGCCGAAAAGGTTGTTGTGTACTTGGTGTTTTCGGCGATCAATATATGGTATCTGCTTGGCATAGGTGCTAACCTTATCTTTTTGGCTTTGTGCCAATGCAAAATACAGCTTTTAGTGCACACTGGCAAACGTGCGTAAATTAGTTTGCTTCGCAATTGTAGTTGCAAACGACTGTTAATTGAGGTACGCTTTACAAACGTGCGCCAGCGGACCTATTCGGTTAAAAAAATTCATACTAAATTTATTTTGTTTTATGCCGAATTGCAAATTCGACGATTCCAAGCGGCATTACAAATGCCGCTTAGCTATGGGTCTCCTCCACAGACCACTATAATTTCTTTAAATTATTTCCATCTGCAATTCGTCTGTAAGTTTTAGCTTGGCTATCTTAATCCATTCAAGATCAATGTACCGTTGCGTTGTTCGTTTTGTTATAGTTTTAACTTTAGTTTTAGTTAAAACTAAAGTTTTAAATTATGTCTTTCAAATCCAGTAATTAACAACTTGTCTTATCTGTTTTATACCTGTAAATTAACCTGTTAATAAATACTTCGTACAACCCTGATTACAAACCCGCGCCAAAGGTAGCTAAGGTTTTAGTTACCTGATATAAAAGCCCAATGTATATCTGGTATCCGTGGGTCTTTTACCAACAAAACTGGTGTACCTAATGCCTCTCCATTTAATATTGGGGCTTTGTATATCATGTCGTTTATGCGATAATAGACTATTTCATCCTGTACAAGTAGTATTTCACTATTACCTTGCCGTTCTCCATTTTCAAGAGCTTCCCATTCTATGTATTTTAAGGTTTTTAAATTGTACAAATAAAGGATGCCCTCGGGATAAAGCTGGTATTCTTTTGCCCTTTCATCAAAAGTTGAACCATAAATTGAAGCTTTCTGGCGATATTTTACTCCCGGGATTGATCCATATTTTTTCATTTTTTGCTGAAAGCCCCTTTGATAACTATAAGCTACATAACCTGAAAGCCAATCACCGTATTGATGTATGCCTGATTCAAAAAGCCCTTTGAATACTTTGTTTTTCCATAAATTATCATGTTTATCATAAATTTGATAGTTGTGTAAACCTTTTAGCATAGTGCCATCCCAATGTGAAGAAGTGTATAGGCATATTGTCGATTGTTCAAAGATAGGATAAACCATAAATTGATCTAATTTATCAGGGGTTAAAACATATTCAAAATTTTTACTAAGTTGTTCAAAATTAGGTAATAATATCATACAGGTGTCTTTAGTATTACATCGAGGATATATGATTTGTTTGATTAGTTTATTATTTGAAATACTGGTTCTTATTTTCATTATTTCAGAGTATTCAGATGTGCCTTCAACCATTACAATGCCTTGTTCTCCTTCACTATGCAAATATTTGATTATGTTATTATCAAATAAAGTATCTTTTCTGGTATTAAGGTTTATACCGTAATAATAAACCGAATCTCGTTTATCATTAAAGTTTGGATAATATTTTATTACGATGTAAGGTTTCCCTGCATCAATTGCATAAAACGTGAAATCAAAGAAGGCTTCAGATGGGAATGTGTGCTCGAACGTGTCAATCTTTAATTTATTACTATAATCAATAATAATAATGCTCTTTTTATAATTTAACAATCCGGATTTGTATACTATGGCTTTTTTAAAATTGTCATATTTTGCAATTTTAAATACGAACTCGTCGCCAATTGCCAAATCACTAATTTTTTGTAGTGTATCTTTTTTTAATTTTAACAAGTGAACAGGGTAATGTTGCGAGTACTCATCATTACAATTGCCTGGACAGCCCTGACCCGCAATTAAATACAAACTATTTTCCTGCCCAAATATTGAACCAAAACAAAATATAAATAACCCCAATATTATGTTAAGTCTGTTTTTCATTTTAATACATCATTTAAATATCCTGTTTTTGTATTATCTATTACAATTTTATACTGAACTATTTCTTCTTTTTTACCAGTCTTTTCGTTCATGGTTTCTGTTTTAACTTCTTCTACTTTGCTAATAATATGACCCTTTCCGTTGTATAATGTAATAAAATTAGCATCGAGAAAAGATTTTTTGTTTCCACTCAACGTTTTTTTTACGTCCCAATCAGGAAAAAACGGACTATTGGCAAGAGTAAATGTAATATTTCCAATTGTAAAATCGTCCATTATTAAGGCGTTTTCTTTGTCTGTAAATTGAACTTTAATGCCGGTTAAATGTGTTGACGATTTCATTTCTTTAATCTTCCATTCTAGAACTTCAATGCCACCTTTTATATTTTCTTTCCAATTCCATCTTTGATTAGCACTGCATGTCTTGCCATTCCAATTATCTAATTGCTTCAATCCATACCCTTTCGGATAGCCCCATAAAGGTAATCCTACTTGTTCTGATTTATGAGTAGCACCATCATATGATTTGTTAACATCAATTGGGCAATATTTCCCCTTTTCATTGGTCGCTTTATTAATAGTCTGTTTACTCATAAATTGACAATTTGACGATTCCTGCTTCATTATATTCCAAAAGAACCAGTAATTATCAGTTCCCACTGTAGGGCCAAAGGATTTAATTACACTCAATTGAGGGTTTTCACCCCTGATTAATACTGTTTTAGTTCCCGACAATGCACCATACTTCCAATTGATAATTAAATCACCTCCGTGAAGAATGTCGTCAAATGATAGTGTAATCGTATTTGAATTTACTTTTATTGTTTTAGATGATTCTCCATCATTGTAAGAGGTCGTTCCGTTGGGATATGAATAATTGACTTTACATTTTATTTCATAGGTTACTGAAAATTCAATATTAGCATTGTTGACGGCATATATTGATAATTTAATTTCCGGCATTTTTAGATCAGCCTTTATTAATGCCAGAATCTGACCATCTATTATACTAACGTCTGTTCCTGAAATCGATAAATCATTTATACCCAAATAACTAATAAATTTATCAGCTTTATCAGTCGGCAATAGGAATGACACGGCAGGCTCGTTACTTGTTAGTGTTTCATAAAAAGAAATCTTCATATTCATGGAATTCTTGACTGTTTCTTTTCTATAACCTTTAGAAAGGATATTTATATTGTTTTTCAGAATTGTATATTCAATCTTTGTAGCTAATACAGGAGCATTGTCAACTGCTATATCCGTAGAACCTTGCTTAGCCCATTTTGGATCAATAAGTGTATTCGGTAAACCTATCTGATTTGAGTTTTTAATAGCCTCAATAATATCGCTATTTAAACCTATACTAGCCGCACTTTCCGCATCTTCAAACCAATTAATTCCCAAATGCCACTGCCGAATATTGTCCCACTGGTACTTTCTCAAAACCGTACCATCCGCATAATCCATCAGGTTATCAGTAGTCCCCTGCGGTTGAACATAAGTGTTATCCAGGCTGAACGTATGCCTCAGCCGGAACGCCCCATGCCCCAGCTCGTGGGCTATGGTGCGCAAGTACGCATCGGGGTATTGGTTGAATTTAAAGATATAACCGAACTGGCGGTTAAAAGGCATGTAGCCAGTTACGGTGCTTTTGGTGGCTTCGTCAAAAAAGAACAGG
>JANXXY010000381.1 GCA_025350365.1 Bacteroidales bacterium
CCTTTATGATGTAAATTCAGCATCATAAACAATTCAAAAAATAATCATAAATGATTGCTGCACTATCGAACCATCTTACTTTAACAAGAAACCAGGTTACCTGACTGGAACAAAATTCATTGGTATGAAAAATTTACAAACTGATACATTTTATTCCGGGCTTAGCGGATTGCAATTGCATATTCCAAAATACTTATATCCCCCGCCATTTGAAAACACAAGCAGATTAACCTATTATTCATCATTCTTTAATAGCATTGAGTTTAATAGTACGTTTTATAAAATTCCGCAAGCTGCAACAGTTACTAAATGGGCCGCCTCTGTTTCTGAAAAATTCAGGTTCACTTTTAAATTATGGAAAGGAATAACACACAATAAAGGTTTAAATTTTAATAAAGAGGATGTGTCTGCTTTTTTTAAATCCATCAATTCTGTAAAGGAAAAAAAAGGATGTTTGCTCATTCAGTTTCCCCCAAGTTTGTGTATAGAATACATTGCTCAATTAGACAAACTTTTAGGTTGCATTAAAAAAATAAATACTGCACAAGACTGGAAGGTTGCAATAGAGTTTCGTAATAAATCATGGTATCATGAGAATGTTTACGACTTATTAAATTTTAATAAAGCCGCAATTGTCATACAAGACATACCAAAGTCTGCCACACCGTTTTTAAATCATAAATCTGATTTTATGTATATCAGGTTTCATGGCCCCACAGGAAATTACCGTGATAGCTATTCAGATGATTTTTTAAATGAATATGCAACCTACCTTAATGAATGGATGGAAGAAGGTAAAACTGTACATGTGTATTTTAACAATACAATGGGTGACGCCTTAAAAAATTTAAAAACTTTGAACGGTATGCTTCATGATAAAATAAGTATGACATAGAATTTAAACACTGTAATCATGGCACTTACAAAATATAAAGAAAAACGAAATTTTAAAGAAAGCCCGGAACCCACGGGTGGTAGCCCTGATAGTGATAAACTTCGGTTTGTAATTCAGAAACATGACGCTTCGCATTTGCATTATGATTTTCGTTTGGAAATGGAAGGAGTGCTGAAAAGTTGGGCAGTACCTAAAGGTCCATCTACAGACCCTGATGTAAAGCGACTTGCCATGATGGTGGAGGACCATCCTTACGATTACAGGAATTTTGAAGGCATCATTCCAAATGGTTATGGTGCCGGTACGGTTATCGTTTGGGATGAAGGTTTTTATGAGCTCGCTGATGCTAATGGGAAAGATAAAAAAACGCAGGATAAAGAATTACGCAATGGAATTAATTCAGGGAAGCTTCATATTGAGTTACATGGTAAAAAACTGAAAGGTGAGTTTGCACTGGTAAAAACTCACAACAGAGCGGAGAATGCCTGGCTATTGTTTAAAGTAAAAGATAAATATGTTTCCACCGAAGATATAACGTTGAATGACAAATCTGTTATCTCTAAAAAAACATTAGCACAAGTAGAAAAAACCACAACTAATTTTTACGGGGCAAACCGGGTAAAAGAATCATCGGTAAAAAGCAAAAAGGAAACTTCGCTCAACACACGCAGTGATATAAAAGCTGCTTCTGCAAAGAATAAAAAAGAAAAGGAAGAAAAAACTTTAAAGGATAAAATTTTTACTGAAGGAAAACGCACCGAGTTTCCTTCAAAATTATCGCCAATGCTTGCTACCATGGTTGATAAACCTTTTGATAAAGAAGGTTGGCAATTTGAAATTAAATGGGATGGATACCGAACTATTGCGTTTTGCGATAAAACTAAAGTAGAATTAAGATCTCGCAACGATAAATCGTTTAACGAAAAGTTCTATTCTGTTTACAAAGCAGTTCAGGATTGGAATATAAATGCCGTGGTAGATGGAGAAGTGGTAATGTTGGATGAAAACGGCAAATCAAATTTTGGTGCATTGCAAAACTGGAGAAGCGAAGCTGATGGAGAAATATATTTTTATGTGTTTGATGTTATGTGGCTGAATGGAAACGACCTGATGCAAATCCCTTTATCCGAAAGAAGAAATATTTTAAAACAAATCATTCCTGAAAATAACAACATTCGATTTAGTGAAAATTTTGAGGTAAGCGGAATAGAATTTTTTGAAACCGCAAAGAAGATGGGGTTGGAAGGAATTATGGCAAAAAAATCTAACAGCACTTATTCACCCGGAAATCGTTCGAAAGAATGGTTAAAAATAAAAGCCAATAAAAGACAGGAAATGGTAATTGGCGGTTATACTAAAAATGATGATTCATCAAAAACATTCAGCTCATTATTACTTGGCGTTTATGAAAATGGGGAATTGATTTATACAGGCAAAGTAGGAACAGGGTTTAGCGATAACCAACAAATTGAAATGCTCAAACAATTCAAGCCATACATCATTAACTCTCCGCCTTTTACAAAATTGCCAGATATAAATAAATCATCCCGCTTTCGCCCGAATCCTCCTCATGCAATGGCAGTATGGATGAAACCCGAACTGGTGTGCGAAGTAAGTTATACAGAAATGACAACTGATGGGATTATGCGTCATCCATCGTTTGAGGCCATGCGTATTGACAAAAATGCAAAAGATGTAACACGAGAAAAAGCATTTGACACCAAAGAAATAACATCAACAAAAAAAGATAAATCAGAAACAATATTAAAACCTGCCGGAAAGAAAGACCGCAAAACGTTTTTGAATCCTAGCGATGAAACACAAGTTTGTGAAATAAATGGTCATGAAATAAAATTCAACCACCTGAATAAAATTTACTGGCCAGATGAAAAAATTACCAAGCGTGATATGATAAACTATTATTACCAGGTGGCGTCTTATATTCTCCCCTATTTGAAAGACAGACCGCAATCCATGAACCGGCACCCAAACGGCATTACTGGTGAAAGTTTTTATTTTAAAGATGTAACCGATACGGCTCCTGGTTGGATTGAAACCTTTAATTATAAAAGCGATGCAGATAACCGGTTAAGAAAATATTTGGTAGCTAAAGACGAAGCAAGCCTTTTATACATGGCAACATTAGGCTGTATTGAAATGAATCCCTGGCACAGCAAAGTGGAAACAGAAGATTATCCCGATTGGTGCATTATAGACTTAGACCCTGCGGAAAATACTTTTAATCAGGTTATAGAAGCAGCAAATGTGACCAAGGATATTTTGGAAAGCATGGGTGTAACTTGTTATCCTAAAACAAGTGGTTCAACAGGCATACATGTTTACATTCCGATGGGTGCAAAATATACCTATGAACAATCGAAAGAATTTGCACGGGTAATTGCAACGTTAGTGCAAAGAGAAATTCCTGAATATACCAGCATCGAGAGAATTGTAAAAGCCCGTAGTGGTAAAATGTACATTGACTTTTTACAAAATCGCCCGCAGGCAACAATTGCCGCACCATACTCTTTACGACCAAAATTGGGCGCAACTGTTTCTATGCCATTGCATTGGGACGAAGTAAAAAAAGGTTTAAAGATGAATGATTTCACAATTTTTAACGCCATTGATAGAATAAAAAACGAGGGCGATATTTTCAAACCCGTCCTTGGTAAAGGAATTAATTTAGAAAAAGTAGTTAAACAATTTAATAAACAATAACATGCCATACAAAAGCGAAGCGCAACGGAAATTCTTTCACGCCAATAAAAATAAATTGGAAAAACAAGGTGTGGATGTTAATGAATGGGATAAAGAAAGTAAAGATTTAAAGTTGCCAAAAAAGGTTAAGAAGAAATAATTTTTTACTGCATTCAGAAACAGGAGAATAATTTAAAATACTCAGTTTATAGAATAAAAAATTATAACATACTAAAACAAAATAGCATGCGCTCAATTTGGACAGGTTCAATAAGTTTCGGGTTAATTAATATTCCGATAAAAATATTCTCTGCAGTTCAGGATAGTTCTCTTGATCTGGACATGCTGAACAGTAAAGACCATTCTAACATTAAATTTAAACGTGTTAATGAATCAACCGGAAAGGAAGTTGCTAATGAAAATATTGTTAAAGGATATAAGCTGGATAGTGGGTATGTAATTTTAGAGGATGAGGATTTTGAAGCAGCCGATGCTGTAAAAACCAAAACTATTGAAATTATCAATTTTGTCAATGAAAAGGAAATTGACAGCATTTATTATGAACACCCCTACTATCTCGAACCCGAAAAACCGGCTATGAAAGCGTATGCCTTGTTGCGGGATGCATTACAAATATCAGGCAAAGTAGGAGTTACAACATTTGTATTACGTAATAAGGAAGGCTTGGCAATACTAAAGCCTTATAAAAATGTAATAGTGCTGAATCGCATACGCTTTAGCCAAGAGATAAAAGAGCCTTCTGAATTAAATCTACCGCCCGTTTCAAATACTAAAACCAAAGAAATGGATATGGCAAATAGTTTAGTAGAGCAGCTAACCGAAAAATTCAGCATTGAAAATTACAAGGACACTTATACCGCCAAACTTTTAGAAATTATCAAGGAGAAATCCAAGGGTAAAAAAACATCCGTTCCTAAAATGAAAATAGTACACACGCAAAGTGATAATTTAATGGATATGCTTAAAGCAAGTTTAAGTTCAAAAAAAAGTAAACCAGCATAATAAAATGCCCGAAGTACATATCTAGTCTTGGGTTCGAATCCCTCTGCCCACTCACAAAATAATAGCCGCTTATAGAGTAAAATCTATTTGTGGCTTTTTTTCATTTACACTTAATTCAAAATCAACATAATTGTTTGGTAAATTAAAAAATATTAATAGTAACCTAGAAACAATTTGACTTTGAGATTTATCACTTCGTTGGAAATGACAATCAGCTATTTATGGTTAGTCGGTCAGTACTGAAAAAATAAAATAATTTGTTGAGACATTTATCATTATTTGGGCATTTATCTATTAATTGGCATATTTTAACCGGAAATTTCAACCATTTACCGATAATGTATGCTGAAAATTCAGACATAATTCTAATTTTGTATCTCTTACTTATAAAACTAAACTTATGAAAAAGATTTTGTTAACATGCATTTCGGTATTGTTGGGTATAGCTGTGGTGGCACAAAGCACCGCAAACCTGAAAATGAATTTGGAGAAAAACAAAGTGTACAGAATTAAATCTACATCGGAGAGCACGCTTTCGCAAACCGTGAATGGAATGCAGCAAACCACGAATATAAAAACCAATTTTACCATAGCGATAAAAATGGTTGACGCTTCGGCTGATTTTCTTGTTGCTGAGGTACGTTTTGATACCCTTGTAACCAATACAAATGCAATGGGGAAAAAAGTCAATATTAACTCCGCCAGCGAAGGAAATATCAAATCAACAGAAATGGCAGACGTCATGTCCTGCATCATGAACCGGTTAAGCAAAAGTGCGCTGTTTGTAAAAATGAACTACTCGGGTAAGGTGATTGAAATTGTGAATTCGAAAATGTTGTCTGAGGTGATTCTGAAAGATACAGCTGGCATTACTGGTGAAACTGCTTCTATTACAAAAATGCAGATAAAAAATACGGTTAGTGATAAAGCCCTACGATCAATGGTTGAAATATTTACCAACAATTTGCCAGGTAAACAGGTTGCCTCAGGCGACAAATGGGATGTTACCGCTACTATGAATTCCGGTGGAATGTCGCTTGACATAATAACCAGCTATAACCTCGACGGAATTAAAGACAATACAGCAAAAATGACGGCAGAATCAGCTATTAAAGCATCGGAGAATGCCGAACCTTTAGTTTATGGCCCGGCCATAATTACTTATGGAGATTTAAAAGGTTCAGGCAAATCAAACATTCTAATGGATACCCACACCGGACTGTTAACTGAAAATACCTCAAAGACCCATATAACCGGTAATTTAAGTGTTAGTGTACAGGGCATGAACTTGACAATACCCATGGAAATGGATGGAGAAACAAAATTTGTTGCGTTGCCGTAATTGGATAAATATATGATATGAGAAAATCGTTATTTCTGTTGCTTCTGTTAGCCTCCATTAGTGTGCAGGCACAAAATATAAAAGGTAAAGTGTTTATGGAGAAAGATAAATCGCCTGCACAATTTGCGTCTGTGGGATTGGTTCAATTGCCCGATTCATCTTTGGTTACCGGGGTTATAACCCTCACCGATGGTGGTTACCTGTTTGAAAAAATAAAACCCGGTAACTATCATATAAAAGTCAATTTTCTGGGATGTACATCCGCAGGAAAAAATGTGACCGTTAATACTGGAAATAGCGATTTGCTCGTGGATACTATTTATTTAACCGAAACATCAACTAACCTGAATGAAGTAACTGTGCTAGGCGAACGATTGAAAGGCAAGGAACTGGTTGATCGCACGGTTTATGCCATTCCTCCACTTGTTGCCAGAACGTCAAACAACGGGTATGATATTCTGAAAAAAATACCACAGGTAAACGTCGATTTTCAAAATAATGTAACGCTTAACGGTAGTAATAATTTTATTATCCAGGTTGACGGAAAACAACGCGACAAAGAATTTCTCGCAAAACTTCTTCCGGGAGATATTGAAAGCATTGAAATTGTGAGCAATCCTTCCGGTAAATACGAAGGTAACATTGATGGTGTGATCAATATTATTCTTAAAAAAGAAGCACGATATGGAATGAACGGAAATATTGGCATCAATATCAAACCGATTAAAAAGCTTACTACGAGTGCCACCGGTAGCCTCGAGTATTCTCTTGGGAAAATATCTTTGTATGTAACGGCTTTCACATTTTCACAAAACCTCAATATTGCTTCATCTACTAACACCACTTTTAAGCTGAAGAACTCGGATTCTATCAGCAATATGGCAGGCAATGGTGGGATTAAAGTAACCAATTCATCGGTAAATACGGGACTCGATTATTACATAAACGATAAAAACAACCTGAGCTTTAATATCAGTTACAAGCCCATCAAGCAAGACGTAGATGTGCTAAGTGAAACATTTCTTTACCTAAACAATAAAAATCCCGAAAATACAATTACTACACTCTCAAATAATGGGCTGAAAAGTGATGAAACAACGGCATCTTTGTTTTATAAAAAGACATTTAAAAAGGCTATTCAGGAATTCACTGCTGATGTCAATTATTATACATTTACCTCAAATGAGAGAAATGATTTTACAAATAACCGGTTCCTCTACAACACGGACATAAAAATAAATTCTCTTACCCGGCTGGAAGAAAATATAAATAACCGGAATTATTTCTCCACAAAATTAAATTATGTCCATCCAATTGGGCTATCAGCGAAAATTGAAACAGGATATCAGTTGTATTACCAGAAATTGAGTTATAACTTTAAAATCAATACAATTGAATTAAATAATGTTTTTGATTATGCAGAGTCACGTAATTCAATTTATGCTGGATTTACCTTTAACAAGAAAAAAATTGGTTTTCAAACCATGGTAAGGATTGAAAACAGCAATATTACAGCTGATTCAGTTACTTCGCCGAATTACTTTTGTGTATTGCCTTCCGTTAATCTTCAGTATAAATTTTCGGCAACGCATAATTTGAAGTTCACCTATAACCGACGTATTAACCGACCCGGTATTTATGACATGTATCCATTTAGTAAAGTGTCACAGAATTATGCTGTTACTCAAGGAAATCCCAATCTGAAACCAGATTATCGCGACCGCCTTCAGCTAACCTATACCTGGAATTTTGGCAGCAATTATTTTTCACCAAATATTTATTACGAATATTTAACCAATAAAGTAGGGCAGCGATATTTGTCAATTAAATCGCCTATTGACAGTGCAATAACTACCTTTACCAAGCCCTATAACTTGTTAAGTGGCTATGAGTATGGTGGTGGTATAAACGCAATGCTTTGGTTTGTAAACATAAATGCACGCATATTCAAGGGGCATTTTGATGAATATGCGGAACAGGCCTTTGCCATCCCTGCAAATGATTATTTCTCATACAGCCTCACCAGTTATGCATTTGCCCCGCTTGACAAGGCCAAAAAAACTACCGCATATGTATTTCTGAGTTATAATGGAGTAAGCGTGGATTCGTACACTAAAACATACAGCATTCCATTTTACGGATGCGGCGTACAAAAACAAATAAAGGATCATAGCCTCGGTGTATTCTTTTTACTTCCTTTTTCAACTGATATAAAGTTTAGAAGAACTGAGACCCAAACACCGGCTTATCATATCCAGAATATTCTCGGATTCGATGTTTCCTATTATATCCAAGTAATGTATTCCTTTAAATTTAACAGAGGAAAAAATGTGAAAAAGCTCGACCGTAAGGTTGAAGTAGAAAGCGATAGCAAAAGTCAGGGTATCGGGAAGTAGTGGTTTTAAACTGATATTAAGGTAATAGAACTATCTGAATACTGTTCAATTTTATTATACTCAATTATATATTATTCAACTGGAGCTAAGTCATTAAATTTTAAAATATTAATATATGCTTAATTACCCGTAGGTTCCGATAAATTTACCCTTAGCCTAAATGAATGCAGTACACACGCGAAGTGACAATTTAATGGATACGCTTAAAGCAAGTTTAAGTACAAATAAAAGTAAATCAGCATATTAAAATAATGAGCCAAACATTTTTCTAATTCTATCAAAGTGTTTATTATTTTCCATCATTCATGGTTATCATTGTGCAGTGTCTTTCTTTACGCTTGGCGGTAACGGTTGCGGTATGAAAAGTTGCCGATTGCGGGCTATGTCCTATCAAGTTACACAAAAGTTGAAGCGGGCTACTACCCTTGATAACCTAACGTCCTGGCAATTTTTTATACCGCGTGTTGAACTAAATCCCTAACGGGATAGTTTTGTTCAGCTTTATCAAAAATAGATATAAAACTGATTATTC
>JANXXY010000418.1 GCA_025350365.1 Bacteroidales bacterium
AAAGCCCAGATGTTCGCCGGCTTCTACGGCTGGCCTGGTAAGGATAATACGCTTAATCGCCTTGCTTCGAAATGCCATCACGGCAAGAGCAATAGCGGTATAAGTCTTTCCCGATCCCGCAGGCCCAATGGCAAACAATAAATCGTTCACCTTAAAATCTTCAGCCAATACTTTTTGGTTTACGGTACGTGCTTTAACAGGCTGGCCGTTGTTGCCATACAGAATGATATCATCAACTAATTCGTTGAGCTTAAGGGCTGCTTCGAGGTCATCGTTAAGGATATGATTGAGGTCGGTATCGGTTATGTTGTTATATTTCTGAAAATAGGAGATGATAACATCTAACTTTTTCTCGAAATTAAGTACTTCGGATTTCTCGCCCATGGCTTTTATTTCGTTGCCACCGGCCACAAGTTTAAGGCGCGGAAAAGCATTGCGAATTCGTTCGTACCGGTTGTTGTTGATGCCATATATCATCAACGGATCAATACCTTCCAAATATATCAGCTTTTCGATCATAAATTGTCCATAAATGTTTACTTTTGGATTGTACAAAATAAACTCATTTTTTTTACTTATCAATAAATATATAAGTCGTAAGTTTCAAGTCGTAAATCATAATAAATTCTACTTGGTAATGAATACTTTGTAATGTTAAAATAATTCAACTGCAGCTCAATCCAAATGCCCATCATAACGCTAACCACAGACTGGAAATCAAGTGATTTTTACGTTGGAGCCGTAAAGGGTAAATTACTTTCCCTTTATCGGGATGCGACAATTATTGATATCAGCCACCAAGTTGCTTCTTTTAACACAGCACAGGCCGCGTTTGTTCTTAAAAACTCGTTTTATCATTTTCCGAAAGGCACCATTCACATTCTCGATGTGAACTCCGAAGCATCCAATACCGAAAAACATATAACTGTTCTTTACCAGGGTCACTTTTTTATAGGAGCTGACAATGGAGGTTTCGGATTAATTTTTAAGGAAGATGTGGAAAAAATCGTTCGTATCGATGCTTTTAATGGCGATGATTGCCATACCTTTCCTTCGTTACATGTTTTTGCTCCGGCAGCGGCGCTATTGGCCTCGGGCGGAAACATGGAAGAGTTGGGTACAGTGTTGAATGAAATCAACCGGCATACGCCCATGCGTGCAACTATTGACGAAGCTTCCATTACCGGAAGCGTGGTTTATATCGATTCGTTTCATAATGTTATTACCAATATTTCCCGGGATCTTTTTGATCGCATCGGTCATGGGCGATCTTTCGAAATATTGGTACAAAGCAATCATTACAAGATTCGCACTATCAATAAAACCTATAACGAGACCTCCAGCGGCGAATTGTTGGCTATTTTTAACTCAACCGGACTTCTCGAAATTGCTATAAATCGTGGTAATGTTGCTGAGCTTCTTAACCTTTCTATCAATTCGAATGTGAGGGTGAAATTTTTTTAACAAATAAGTTCACGAAATAAATGGTAAAATAACTGTTTTAATTTAATAACTTTTAACCTTATGAAAACTGTAAGAAAAATAATATTCTTTTATGCCTTTTTCTTTTTCCTGTTCACCGATTTTCAGGCACAAACTGTTTCAAAAAAGTCAATTCGGTTAGCAATTGCAGGAGTAACCCATGGACATGCAGCTTTTATATTAGATCGAAAAGGTAAAACGGACTTTGATTTGGTAGGTGTTTTTGAAACTAATAATGAATTAGTTAAAGGTTACGCAAAAAAATATGGATTCAGTCCTGCATTAATCTTTAGTAATCTGAATACGATGCTGGACAGTGTTAAACCTGAAGCAGTAGTTGCATTCGGTTCCATTTTAGACCACATGAAAGTAATAGAAGCATGTGCACCCAGAGGTATACATGTAATGGTGGAAAAACCGCTTGCTACCGATTTGAAGCAGGCAGAAAGGATGGTTGAACTTGCAAAAAAATACCATATATACCTTCTTACAGATTATGAGACATCGTGGTATCCGACTACATCAAAATCTTTCCAGTTAGTAAACGACAGTAATTTTATTGGACGAGTAAAAAAAGTGGTCATTCATGATGGTCACCAGGGGCCGAAGGAAATTGGGGTAGGCAAAGAATTTCTGGATTGGCTTACTGACCCGATTCAAAATGGAGGAGGAGCCTTAATGGATTTTGGTTGTTATGGAGCAAATTTAATGACTTATCTGAATAATGGTCAGAGTCCGGTGTCTGTCACGGCAGTTACCCAACATTTCAAACCTGATGTTTATCCAAAGGTTGAAGACGAGGCAACCATCATAATTACCTATCCTACTTCTCAATGCATTATACAGGCTTCCTGGAATTGGCCATTTAGCAGAAAGGATATGGAAATATATGGCGAAACCGGATATATTATTTCTTTAAATAGTAACATAATGCGTTTTAGGAACAGAAAAATGGAAACAGAACAATCGAGAAAGATTACTTCCAAAGATATTGAAGTGTTTGAAGATCCTTTTTCTTATTTTGCAAATGTTATTAATTCAAAAATAAAAATGGCTGAATATGGACTTTATTCACCTCATAATAATCTTATGGTGTTAAAAATCCTTGATGCCGCTAAAAAATCATCCGAAACTGGTAAAACCATAACTTTTTAAAAAACCATATTGTTCCTGTTCACCACTTTATAAATCGAATTTAAACAATGAGATCATATTTTTTTAAAATGTTTCGCGAAATCGGTGGTTGATTTAATTTTAATAATGAACTAACATATGATAAAAATATTTTTTAAATTTGTGTTATCGTTAATAATTTTTAATACAAATAAAACTTATAATTATGAAAAAATTGCTTGTTATTTTATTAAGTACATTCTTCGTAGTTTCAGTAAACAGCTTTGCTCAGGAGAAAAGTACCAAAAGTAATCTGAAGTCAAAAACGGAACAAACTAAGAAAAAAGATGCCAAAATAATAGTAAAAAGTGATGACAAGTCGGTGAAAACTGATGCTAAAACTGATGCTAAAAAAGGCACAGACAAACAAGCTGTTGGGGATAAAGCTTTGGCGGGGGCGAAAGGTCCTGATGGACAAGCTGTATATCAAGGTTCTAAAGGTGGCCAATATTATATCAATAAAAATGGCAATAAAACTTATATAAAAGCTGAAGATAAAGCTGTTACAGGAAAGAAAGGACCGGAAGGTCAACCCGTCTTGGTTGGGGAAAAAGGAGGAGAGTATTATATTAACAAAAATGGGAATAAAACTTATTTAAAGAAATAAGTTTAAATTCATATTAATAAATATGAAAAAACCGGTTTAATGCCGGTTTTCTTGTTTGTAGATTTGCATAAACATTGGTTTTTTTTGGCATGATTGAAAGGCTATCAAAACGACCAACACTATAAATCGTAACGCACCAACGAAACCAAATTAATTCTATAAAATGCCAAATCATACGCATGGTATATTAATAATTGAGAAAATGAATTCCGTAAATGGCTTCAATACGGTAAATGGTTATGATAAGGATGCGGGATTTGGGATGCGATTCCGGATAAAAATTCCGATAAGGGATACGGGTATATGGGATACGGGATACGGGATACGGGATAC
>JANXXY010000431.1 GCA_025350365.1 Bacteroidales bacterium
TACCATCATGGCTGGGTCTTCAGGAAATGGTTCAATACTTTAAGTTGAAGCAACCAGAAACCAGTTCACCACCATGGTTGCACCACTCTCAATATAATTTTTGTTGAACGATTCCACCATACTTAATTCACAGTCATATCCTTTCAGATAAATATGTTCTTCTGTGTTCCATATTGGTTTTCCCAATTCATCACTTAATTTTATAATTTCAGGGGGAGTTGGTATTTCCGACATTGTATGGCACTTATAATGTCCACCGAAGCACTTAATACAGAATCAGTTTTCATATTTTTGCACCAGTCAAATTTTTCTTTCCCCCAATTGTCAAAAGCATGAATTTTAACTTTGTTCAGACCATTTTTACTTAGAGTAGCCCGGAATTTTTTAACAAAATCTTCATTCACTCCTTTTTCGTTTCGGCATCCAACGGCATCTAAATTGATATCATAAACACTTTTTAGACCTTTGATCCAACTAGCGTAATAATCACACATGTCCTGTGACCAGAAATTATTGTCACCTACCCATCTTGGGCATCCCCAAGCATTTGCTTCCAATGTTATCGTAGGATTCCGGTTTTTGGCTTCGCTCATTATCCACCATTCGTAACCGCGGCTATAGTTCAAATCTTTTCTTAAATGCATATGACTTGACTCGGGTCCCTGAGTTGAATTACCATCGCCGGGAACTTCAACCAGCAATGCAGAGATAGAAGCTCCAAAATTAGGTTTGAAAAGAAAATTTAAAACCTGACTGCGCTGAGGTTCGGGATAGTCCTTTAACAATACCGATGAGGCTCCGCCACCGCTCACCGCTCCGATTCCATCAAATCGTTTGCCACCGGCAGTGCCATCGATGTTAACCGTTTGACCATTTACTGTAATCAGAAAAAAACTCATTATCAGGCACAACAGCATTGAAGGCAAATATATATCTGGGTGTATAATTTTAAAAGATGTAATCTTTGAATTCAGCATTTTGGTTAGTTTATTAGTTTTTGCATTGCCTTTTAGGGTCATTTAAATTTAATTGTTTTTGCCTAATTTGAAATTCACCCCTTCATATTTTGTTGCATTGTTTTATTCGTTTTCCAAATAAGAAACAACCAATGTTAGACCCCACGTGAGTTCAACATTGGTATTATAAATTTTATTCACTTTATTACATTGGTTTATAAATAAGTTCAATACCTTTTCCTAATTTAGGATATAGATTGCGAGAATACTTTCTCGAAATATCATTGTCCCAATGTTCGAAAACGCCCAAACTATTGAGCTGTTTGCCATTTTGCATGTATTTGGTTTTCGATGGTGGGTTTTCGGCTTGTGCCATTTCTTTCAAATATTCGTCGGCATTTTCACGTAAAAGTATTCTTGAATTGCCGTCCTTACCTATGTTGTTTTTTGTTTGTGAATTGTAAATGTCAAGACCCACACAATCTAGAGCCACACCATCCAAAGAGGTTAGAATACTTGCCGGCCATGAAGGGTTTTCGTATGGTTCAACAGTATTATTAAATGGAGGGTTTGGAAAATGAAGCGGGTATGTTTTCCATTTTCGTCCACAGTAAAGACCATCTAGCAAATAAAGGATTGTTTTTGCCCCAAGATTAGGTGAAGCTGCCAAATCTACCATTGGAGAATACACATTTTTCAAACCTTCCTGATTGGTATTAATTGCCGCATGTAATTCTGGTGTACCTTCAATGGAGCCAAAATGATTTTTGCCACACATGGTAATACCGGTCTGACCTTCATCTCCATCTTCCATAGTATTGTAAGGATAGGAATGAGCTTTAAGCATAGCCATGTTAATCAGATAAGTAGCATCAAATACTTGTTTTGGAATATTGCGAGCCTTATCATATTTCCCGTTTGAATAGGTGATGCCCTGAACCCAAACAGGTGCTTCAAGACCATGGAAATCACCATATCCCGGATTTTTAGGCTGGCTATTTTTTGGTTCTTCACCCTGAACAAAACGAACGTCTTTGTATTCACTCCAAACCTTTGTTAACAGGTAATGCGGGATATAACGACGAACATCATAAATAACAATGTTTTTGGGAGATACATGTGCATTGTTAACCAATTGCCGAATCATGGCCAACATTAACTGAGGCGATTCATCCGTCCAGTTGTCATTTTTTACCGGATTATAGGTATTGTTAAAATTTGGTTTCAGAGCAATAATTTCACCTGCTTTATAACCAGTGTTCTTCAAACCACGAACCTTGTCATTGTGAAATTTAAAAATTGCAACCCAGGCCGTTTCTGCATTTTTCGAACCGCTTAACTGTTTCAAATTGGTTTCGAGCATTGCATCAACTCTTTGTTGATCAGTATTTTCATCCAGCCAATACTGGTCAGATTCCAATTTCCAGTTTCCTTTCCATTTGGTTGCTTTTGGATCGTGTGCCCAAACAACCCTTCCCGGGAAAATGCCCCTGGCAATTCCGAGCGGTTCGTTTGATTTTCCTGGAGTGTAATTATAATTAGTAGTTTTTTTAATATTTAACGCACTGGAGTCATTGCTGTAAATAGCCACTGTCCATATTAAGAAACTGCCCATTACCAACAATGCCATAGTGTAACCCAACCACCTATGTGACGGAAAGAAAGACTTCATCTTTTTCATCAGCGGTTTTAGGGCAAATAAGCTTATCAACCAGAGTACAAATCCCGATGCTAAAGGAAATGCAGCCTGTTGACATGGGTATGATGCCCTTGAGGGTTTTGGAATTACCCTTATCAAAAACCAGAGGGTGGCGGCAATTCCGATGGTAATGATTACTATTTTGCCCCATGAATCTTTGATCAAATACGTTACCTTTTTAATTAGCGATTGATTCATATTAGTTAAGTATTTATGATGGCATT
>JANXXY010000449.1 GCA_025350365.1 Bacteroidales bacterium
ATTTGCTGTCTTTGTAATACTTTATCAACTTCTCTTGCTTTTTAGTTTCAATTTTCATTTTAATTACTTTTCCGTCAGCATCAATAATAAGTTTCTTTTTATTGATATCGATCATACTGAACTCGAAGATTTCTTCCTTTGATACACCTTTTTCGTCAACCGTTATAAAATTATAGTTGTATTTACATGCATCACTTCCAACCATTTCCATTTTCTGTTTCATCTGGGTCTTACCAATGGACAAATCCTTAATCCCGCTGGTTGCAAAAGCTGCAGCAGCAGTCTTAGTACTCCATGTTTTTGCTTTTGGTGCTGACTTATCTATTATATTAGATATGCTGGAAAATGCATCCCGTGCTTTAAGAATATCGGAAAACTGAATTTCAACTTCTCCCACATAATTTTGATTTTCTCCATTTTTCGATGATCTGATTAACTTAGTTTTATCTTTCCCTTTTACAACCAATGAAATGGTTTTTCCGGAGATATATACTTTTGATGACTTACTATCCAGAATATATGGATAGAAACTAAAGGATTCTTCTGTGGAGGCGCCTTTGCTGTCAGTTTTTACCGTTTTAAGTGTCAAAAGATAAGGCTCACCAGAGGAATATTCAAAGGTTTGGTTAATTTGTGTTGCACCGGAAGTAACGTTAGATATACCATTCTTTAGCAAGTTAAGAGCCTCAGAAACCGATTTGAAAGTTTGTGATTTATACTCGCTATTGTTAACTATATATCTGAATGCCTCTGCGGCCTGTCTTGCCGATTCAATATCCGGTGAATGCAGTATAATCTGATCATCATAGCTTTGTTGGATGTTGTTTTTGAATACTTTAATATACTTCACTTTACCTTTTATTTTTAGGGTAATTTGAGCATCTTTTCCTGAAGCGCTTACTCCAACCAAATTAGCATCAGCATCAAAGGTGTAGAATTCAAATTTACTCTCTTCTGCTATTCCTTTAGCTTCGGTTATATTCAATATGATTGTTAATTTATCTGGGTTCACGGCATCGAATGCAAAAGATTGTACATATTGGTTTGTGCCTGCGTTAGATTTAGAAATCCATGTACCTATCTTCTCCAAAGCTTCCTTTTTCGATTTAAAGGTGGGCAAAACCGGTTTTGTATTGGCAATGGCTGAATGAAGTGCGTTTATTGTATTTCGTGCTTTGTCAAGATCGTCAAAAACAATTTCTATGTCCTTGTCATAACTTTGTGGTTCGTTGTTTTTGGTAACTTTAATTAAATTTTGATTGCCTTTAATCGCCAGTTTCACCTTCATTAAATTTCCGGATATCGAAATGGTTATTGTGTTTTTATTTATATCGTCCAAATTGAAATTAAATACGAAGGTAGTTGCTACTCCTTTGCTGTCCGTTTTAGTTTGGGTGTATGTCAGAAGATATGGTTTTGCCTGATCATAAGTTACTGATTGTAAAAAATGATCCGTTCCTATTTTAACTTCTCCAATGTTTTTTGACAACCATTCAGAGGCATCTTTTAATGTGGTAAATTGTAATTCCGAAGGTTTAATCTGTGGAATAGCAATCTTCAGGTTATCAATTATAGCTCTGGCATTATCCGCATCGGTGGCTAAAATTTGCATTTTAGATGAATATTCCTTCAATGCACCTTCGGTGAATTCCTTAATAAATTTCAGATTATTCTGTACCGATAATTCCACATTGATAGTTTTGCCAGAGGGTTTTGAAATAATGGTATTTTTATCAATATCAGATAAATAAAATTCGAACGAATAATTGCTCGTTTTTTTCACACCTTCCACTTTTGTAACTGACACTTCAATTTTGCCTTTTGAATTATCAAGAACTTTTAATGTTTGCTGGTAAGATACTTTATCAGCCTGTACATTACCTACTTTGGATGCCAGATCATTAATTGTTAAATTCTGATTTCCTTGTCCATAAAAAATTGAGAAGTGCGAAAATGTGAAGGTAAATAATACGATTAAGTTTTTAAGGTTCATATAATTAAGTTTAGGGTTAAAAGAAAAGTAAAACATGTGAAACAAATTTATGTCTTTTTAAGTAATTGTCCCTATTAAATATGAAATTTTATTATTTTTGCAGCCATTAAATATTGAATAGTGTACAGTATTTCAATTATTCGCGGGAGTAGCTCAGTTGGTAGAGCATCAGCTTCCCAAGCTGAGGGTCGCGAGTCCGAGTCTCGTCTCCCGCTCAATATATAAGCCGTAAAGTTTGATAATTTGAACTTTGCGGTTTTATTTTTAATTAAATCCCAGAATCATGGAAACTTCAAACGTAAATGCTGAAATAATAACCATTGGTGATGAAATACTGATAGGTCAGATAATTGACACAAATTCGGCATGGATTGCTCAACAACTGAATTTAATAGGCATAAATGTTAGTCAAATTTCATCGATTTCTGATAATAAACAACACATTATTAATTCATTAGACCTTGCTTCTTTAAGAGCTGAATTAATAATTGTAACCGGTGGATTAGGGCCTACAAAAGATGATATCACAAAACAGACTATTGCTGAATACTTTCATGGAAAATTAATACGGAATGAACAAGTTTTAAAACACGTTACTCAATTGTTGGAATCGAGGAACGTAAAAATGAATGAACTAAATAATAATCAGGCAGATGTTCCTGATAATTGCGAGGTGATACCAAACAATCATGGAACCGCACCCGGAATGTGGTTTCATAAAGAAAACGCGATTTATGTTTTTTTGCCTGGAGTTCCATTTGAAATGAAGGGCATAATGGCAGATTACCTGATTCCGCGATTCAAAAAGCAATTCGATACACCGGCGATTTATCATAAAACGTTGATGCTTCAAGGAATTCCTGAATCAACCTTAGCGCTTCTTATCGAATCGTGGGAGAATCAATTACCAGCCACTATTAAGCTTGCCTATCTGCCATCGCCCGGCATTATAAGGTTACGCCTTACAGCAAAAGGTGATACTATCGAAAACCTAACTCAACTAGTTGCTCAGGAAGTGGAAAAAGTAAACCCAATAATCCTACCATTTTACTTCAGTGATATTGATGAACCAATTGAAGTAACTCTTAGTACATTATTAACATTGAATAAAATAACAATATCTACAGCCGAAAGCTGCACTGGAGGAAAAATCGCTAGTCTGATAACAGCAATACCTGGTAGTTCAATGTTTTATAAAGGATCAATTGTAGCATATGCTAACCAAATAAAAACTAAGTTACTTAAAATTGACGAGGATATAATTGATAAAAATGGTGCTGTAAGTCAACAGGTTGTTGAATTAATGGCAAAAAATGCAAGGAAAATACTCGAATCTGATTATTCTATTGCTATATCGGGCATTTCCGGTCCGGAGGGTGGGAGTGCAGATAAGCCTATAGGAACAACATGGATCGCTGTTGCATCTGAAAAACAAGTTCTTTCGAAAAAATTTATATTTGGCGATAATAGGGAAAGAAATATTCAACGGGCATCCATTTCAGCTCTCAATGAACTGCGAAAGATGATATTACAGGATCTAAAAACATATGAAAAAAAGTAAAAGAAAATGCCGTATAAATTTGATAAATTAAATTATTATAGCGACTTTTGCGACCTGTTAAACGAGAACTTGGTAAAAATATAGAAATATGTCAAAGATTTGTCAAATTACTGGAAAGAGAGCAATGGTGGGTAATAACGTATCTCATTCTAAGAGGAGAACGAAACGCACCTTTATGCCAAATCTTTTCATAAAAAGGTTTTTTTTAGAAGATGAGAAACGTTGGATAACCATCAAGGTTTCTGCCGCCGGAATTAAAGACATCACAAAAAAAGGTCTCGTACAAGCATTAAAAGATGCTCAGATCAGCGGTTTCATTTCGAAGTATTAATTTTTAACTGATTGCGAAAATGGCAAAAAAAGGAAATAGAATTCAGGTTATAATGGAATGCACCGAGCATAAAAATAGCGGGATGCCTGGAACGTCCCGGTACATTACTACCAAAAACAAGAAAAATACAACTGAGCGTTTGGAATTGAAAAAATATAATCCAATTCTCAAGAAAGTAACAGTTCATAAAGAAATTAAATAATTTTAGACCATGGCAAAGAAAGTAGTAGCAACCCTTAAAAAACAGGGTGCAGGTAAAAATGTAGCCAAAGTTATTAGAATGGTAAAATCTGAAAAATCAGGTGCTTATACATTTCAGGAAGAGATTGTTGCTACGGAAGAAGTAAAAGACTTCCTTGCTAAGAAATAAATAATCTTCGAATAACAAAATAATAAAAGCTTTCTTCCTTTAGAAGAAGGCTTTTTTCTATTATAAATGTGAATAAAAGTACTAATTACCAAGATTTTAGTACTTTTTCATATGGCTTACGACTTGATACTTACAAATTATGTCACTATTTGGATTTCTCTCCAAGGAAAAAAAAGAAACACTAAATAAAGGTCTCGAAAAGACCAAGATGAGTGTTATGCAAAAGATTTCCAGAGCTATAGTCGGGAAATCTAAAATTGACGATGAAGTTCTTGATAACCTTGAGGAAGTTTTAATTACCTCGGATGTGGGTGTAGAAACTACACTTAAAATAATTAAAAGGATTGAAGAACGTGTTATTCAGGATAAATATGTAAATGCAGAAGAGTTAAACGCAATACTCCGTGACGAAATTGCAAAACTTCTGGAAGAAAATAATACCGGGGATGCTGCCGACTTTGCAAACATTTCTAATAAAAAACCATATGTTATTATGGTTGTTGGTGTAAATGGTGTTGGTAAAACAACTACTATTGGAAAATTAGCCTATCACTTTCGGAAAGCCGGCAAAAAAGTTCTGCTTGGAGCTGCAGACACTTTCCGCGCAGCGGCTGTTGAACAATTGGTAATATGGAGTGAGAGGTCAGGTGTTGATATTGTAAAGCAGAACATGGGAGCAGACCCGGCTGCTGTTGCATTTGATACAATTACTTCTGCCGTTGCTAACAATTATGATGTTGTTATTATTGATACGGCAGGTCGTCTGCATAACAAGGTTAATTTGATGAATGAGTTAACCAAAATTAAACGCGTGATGCAGAAGGTAATAATCGATGCACCGCATGAGGTGTTACTTGTTCTGGATGGCTCTACCGGTCAAAATGCGTTTGAGCAGGCAAAACAATTTACTATTGCCACAGATGTTACTGCGCTTGCACTTACAAAACTTGATGGAACAGCAAAAGGCGGAGTGGTGATTGGAATATCCGATCAATTTAAAATTCCCGTTCGCTATATCGGTATTGGCGAAGGTATTGAAGATCTGCAAGTTTTTAATAAATATGAATTTGTGGATTCCTTATTTAGTTGATTGATAGTATAATAAACAGACTTTCACTTCCTTTTTAACTTTAATCCTTTTTTTTGTGATAGATAGAAAAATCATCCATTTTATAACCTTAGGATGTAGCAAAAACTTAGTTGATTCTGAGCATTTAATGAAACAAATTGAATATTCCGGATATCAGGTAACTCATAATTATGACGACATTAAATCTGGAACAGTAATTATTAATACGTGTGGTTTTATACGCGATGCAAAACAGGAATCAATTGATACGATTTTAGAATATGCCCAGGCAAAAATACAGGGGAAAATTCAAAACTTATTTGTAATTGGATGTCTTTCTGAGCTATATAAGGACGAACTTAAAAAGGAAATATCAGAAGTCGATCAGTTTTTTGGTGTGAATAATTTTGATGAAATATTAAAAAAACTTGGAATCGGACTTCATAAGGAATTGTTAAGCGATCGTTTTCAAACCACTCCCAGGCATTTTGCCTATCTGAAAATATCGGAAGGATGCGACAGATCCTGTGCTTTTTGCACCATTCCAAATATCCGTGGAAAGCATATCTCTGTTTCAATGGATGAATTAATAGAAGAAGCTCAACAATTATCCAATCAAGGTGTTAAAGAATTGATTTTAATTGCTCAAGATTTAACATATTATGGATTAGACCTTTATAATGAACGAAAACTGGCAGCATTGCTTGAGGAATTAGTAACTATTCGAGGAATTGAATGGATAAGGCTCCATTATGCGTATCCACACCAGTTTCCAATGGATGTGGTAGCTGTGATGAAGAAAAATCCCAAAATGTGTCGTTACCTTGACATTCCTTTTCAACACATTAGCGATGCAGTTCTTCACCAGATGCGACGCGGAAACAATCGTACTCAGGCCATTGAACTAATCAAAAAAATAAGGAGTGAAATACCTGAAATTGCAATAAGAACTACCATGCTGGTGGGGCATCCTGGCGAAACTGAATCGGATTTTATACAATTACTTGATTTTGTAAAAGAAACAAAATTTGAAAGGTTAGGAGTATTTCCATATTCTCATGAGGAAAAATCCTTTGCTTACAGTAATTATGAAGATGATATCTCAGAAAATATTAAAAATTACCGTGTTGAAACTTTAATGGAGTTGCAAAGACAAATTTCAGAAGAAAATAACCTTGAAAAAATTGGGAAAAATTATAAAGTAATAATTGACAGGAGAGAAGGTGACTATTTTATAGGTCGCACTGAATTTGACTCTCCGGAAGTCGATAATGAAGTTCTGATTTCTGTTTCCAACCCCATTGAAATAGGAAATTTCTATATGGTAAAAATTACCGATGCTAATGAATATGATTTAATTGGAAGTATTATTTGATTCTGAATGAGAATGATTTCCTAAATAATTATCAATAGTATAATGAACTAAATACAAAACAGGAGTGAGTAATATTGCGATTCCAACTTTGTAAAAATACTGTACAATTCCAACTGAAATTACCTGATTAAAAGACCAATTTCCAAGCAGATAAAAAGCAATGAAAAGAATTACAAAACTGTCAAACATCTGAGAAATGACGGTGGAGCCGGTGGCCCTGAGCCATAGCCATTTATGTCCCGTTAATTTTTTAATATATAAAAACGAATATGTATCTATTAGTTGAGCTACCAAAAATGCTGAAACTGAACCAACAATAATCCCCAAACTTTGTCGGAAAATAGCTGAATATGCATAGTTGATATTAAAGACATTACCGGCAGGGTCAAGATGATTATTAGATAGCCAGAATTGAGCTGGAGTTAGACCTGTTCCAATGTAAATAATAAAGAAAGAATAGGTTACTAAGCCAGCAGTATAAAAACTCAAATTACGAACTCCATTTTTTCCAAAATATTCATTTACAATATCAGAAAGTACAAAAACAATTGGCCAAATAATTACACCAACACTCAAATTTAAATCAAACTTTTCGAATAGTTTTCCGAGAGTGAATATTTTTACTCCAACTAATTCAGCTATTATAGCATTAGCAATAAAAATGCCCGACAAAACAACGTATAGATTATTGTGTTTGTCGGGCTTATAAAATGCTTTTTCCATGAGATTGTCAAATAAAACTACCTATTCAACAGCTTTCACTTCACTTTGTTTAACTTTTTCTACTTTAATGGTTAAATGATCTTTTTTCTTATTATAGGATACCAGTATGATATCACCTTCAGAAACAGAAGCCTTAATAATAACTTCGGCCATCGGATCTTCAATATATTTCTGAATAGCTCGTTTTAATGGGCGAGCCCCAAAATTTATGTCATACCCTTTTTCAATAATGAAATCCTTTGCAGCAGGTGATATTTTTATCTTATATCCCAAATTATTAATTCGATCGAATAATCCTTTAAGCTCAATATCAATAATTTTAAAGATATCCTGCTTCGAAAGGGTGTTGAACATAACAACATCGTCGATACGATTTATAAACTCAGGAGCAAACGCTTTTTTAAGTGCATTTTGAATTACACTTTTAGCGTATTCATTTGATTGTGCATTTTTTGTGGCAGTATTGAAACCTACTCCAGATCCAAAATCTTTTAATTGACGGGTACCAATATTTGACGTCATAATAATTATTGTATTCTTGAAGTCAACCCGTCGTCCTAAACTGTCAGTTAACTGACCCTCATCAAGAACCTGCAATAATATATGAAAAATGTCAGGATGAGCTTTTTCAATTTCGTCTAAAAGTACAACTGAATAAGGCTATCTACGAACCTTCTCAGTTAAATGCCCGCCTTCTTCATAACCGATATAGCCCGGAGGTGCACCAACTAAACGGGATACACTAAATTTCTCCATATATTCGCTCATATCAACGCGAATAAGGTTGTCGGTGCTATCAAATAAATATCTTGCTAAAACCTTTGCCAATTGTGTTTTGCCAACTCCAGTAGGTCCAAGAAATACAAACGTTCCAATTGGTTTGTTTGGATCTTTAAGTCCGGCCCGATTTCGTTGAATTGCTTTTACTACCTTTTCGATAGCTTCATCCTGACCAACAACACTGCCTTTTAAAATTTGTCCCATATTTAATAAACGCTGACCTTCTGCCTGGGCTATCCGTTGAACCGGAACACCGGTCATCATGGCGACTACTTCAGCAACTTTTTCAGAATCGACGGTTACTCTATTTTTTGCAAGTTCTTTTTCCCATCGAATTTTTTCATCTTCCAATCGTTCAAGCAATTCTTTTTCGCGATCGCGAAAGCTGGCTGCTTTTTCGAAATTCTGATTTTTTACCGCTTTAATTTTTTCTTTCTTGGCTTCTTCAATTTGCTTTTCAAGTTCAAGAATACGCTCCGGCACCACAATGTTTGAAATATGAACTCTTGAACCTGATTCATCTAAAGCATCAATCGCTTTATCTGGTAAGTGCCTGTCGGTGATATATCTTGCGGTAAGTTTTACACAAGCATCGATGGCATCCGGGGTATAAAAAACGTTATGATGATCTTCGTAACGTTCCTTTATGTTATTAAGAATTTCAATTGTCTCGTCCACCGATGTAGGTTCGACCATCACTTTTTGAAACCGGCGTTCCAATGCACCATCTTTTTCAATATGCTGGCGATATTCATCCAGAGTGGTTGCTCCAATACACTGAATTTCACCACGGGCAAGCGCCGGTTTAAGCATGTTAGCAGCATCAAGGGAACCGGTTGCTCCACCGGCACCAACGATGGTGTGAATTTCATCGATGAATAATATTACGCTGTTTGTTTTAGCCAATTCGTTTAAAATGGCTTTCATCCGTTCTTCAAATTGTCCGCGGTATTTTGTACCTGCCACAATTGAGGCCAAATCCAGAGTAACAACACGTTTACCGAATAAAACCCGTGATACTTTCCTTTGAATTATCCGTAATGCAAGTCCTTCTGCAATAGCAGATTTCCCTACTCCGGGTTCTCCAATCAAAATCGGATTGTTTTTCTTTCTTCGGCTAAGAATCTGAGCTAAACGCTCAATTTCTTTTTCACGTCCTATAATTGGATCTAACCGACCTTCTTCAGCGGCTTTTGTTAAGTCAACACCAAAATTATCTAATACAGGTGTATCTGAAGTGCCTTTAGATGGCTGATTACCTTGCTGTTGTTTACTCTGCCCAAATTGACTACTTCTGGAATCATCATCATCATCTTCTCCACCAGGGAAATCAGATTTGGATTCAATATGATAACTCTCCAGTTCTTCTTTAATAGTAAAATAGTCAATATTTTTTTCAGAAAGCATTTGTGAAATAAAGGAATTCTCATCCTTTAATAATGCTAGCAATAAATGACCTGTATCAATTGTTTCACTTTTGAAAGAGCGTGCTTCCAAATGAACCAACTTTAAAGCCCTCTCTGCGGGTTTAATTAAGGGAACATTCTCCGTATCCTTTACAGGCGCATACTGTTCAGGTCGTATTCTCTGCTCAATTGCTTTTCTTAGTTCATAAAGATCAGCGCCAAGAGCAACGAGGGCTTCAATTGCATCACCTTCACCATCCCGAAGAATTCCTAAAAACAAATGTTCCGTACCAATGTAGGGATTACCCAACCGGATAGCCTCTTCCTTGCTGTAAGAGAGAACATCTCTAATTCTTTGCGAAAACTTGGCATCCATAAATTTTTCTTAAAGTATATTTTAATCTAAAATTACAAACGAATTACAAATATAACAATAAAACGAGCATGATTGTTATAAACAATCGCTTGTTAATAAATTCGGTTACGAGGTGTTAGATATTAGCTAAAAAATACCTATTTTAGTACCTATTTTGAAATAAGCTTATAATGTTGATTATTAGGAACTATTAAATAAAATGCAGGACGAAAAAATAATTAGAATCAACATCGAGGAAGAAATGAAAACAGCATACATCGATTATTCGATGTCTGTGATTGTATCTAGAGCTCTTCCGGATGTGAGAGATGGATTAAAACCCGTGCACCGTCGGGTATTGTATGGTATGTCTGAACTTGGATTACTATCCAACAAAACGTATAAAAAGTCAGCCAGAATAGTTGGAGAAGTATTAGGTAAATATCATCCCCATGGTGATACTTCAGTTTATGATGCAATGGTGCGTATGGCTCAGCCTTGGTCTCTCCGGTATACACTTGTTGATGGTCAGGGAAACTTTGGATCAGTTGACGGCGACAGCCCGGCTGCCATGAGGTATACCGAGGCAAAAATGACCAAAATAGCTGAAGAAATGTTAGCCGATATCGAAAAAAATACGGTTGATTTTCAATTGAATTTTGATGATTCACTTCAGGAACCCAAAGTATTGCCAAGTGCATTTCCCAACTTGATAGTAAATGGTGCATCAGGTATTGCTGTTGGTATGGCAACGAATATGGCTCCCCATAATCTCAAGGAGGTTGTCAATGCCATTATTGCATACATTGATAATAATGATATAACCATCGAGGAATTGATGCACCATATTAAAGGGCCCGATTTCCCCACGGGTTCTATAATAAATGGATATCAGGGTATTAAAGAAGCGTATGAAACCGGTCGGGGTCGAATTGTTGTCAGAGCAAAAACAGAGGTCGAAATAACCGCCTCAGGACGTGATAAAATAATTGTTACAGAGATTCCTTTCCAGGTTAACAAAGCTGAACTTATTAAGAAAACAGCTGATTTGATCAATGATAAGAAGATTGAAGGAATATCCTATATAAATGATGAAAGCGACCGAAATGGAATGAGGATCGTCATCATTTTAAAAAAGGAAGCCAAAGCTAATGTTGTTCTTAATAACCTATTTAAACATACCCAATTACAGTCGGCGTTTAACATAAATAACATAGCACTGGTAAATGGTCGACCTAAAATGCTTGACCTGAAACAGCTGATTCACTATTATGTTAAGCATCGTCATGAAGTTGTTGTTCGCAGAACTCAATTCGATCTGGAGCAGGCCGAAAAACGCAAACATATTCTTGAAGGATTGCTAATTGCGGTTGACAATATAGACGAAGTTGTTAGAATAATTCGTGCAGCAGCAAATACAGAAGAAGCGCAAACCAAATTAATTGAAAGATTCAGTTTATCTGATATTCAGGCCAGAGCTATACTCGATATGCGTTTGCGGGCATTAACCGGTTTAAGCAGAGATGAACTCCGAAAAGAATTTGACGAATTACTAAAAGTAATTGAATATTTAAATTCGGTGCTTGCTGATGAACCATTAAGAATGAGCATTATAAAGAATGAGTTAATAGTTTTAAGAGATAAATTTGGAGACGAAAGACGCACTGAAATAGTTCCATCAGCCGGGGAATTTAATCCTGAGGACTTTTTCGCAGATGATGATATGGTTCTTACCATTTCAAATTTAGGATATATCAAACGTACTCCTTTAACAGAATTTAAAACTCAAGGCAGGGGAGGAGTTGGTACAAAAGGCAGCAGCACCCGTGATGAAGACTTTCTTGCGCATATGTTTAGTGCAACTATGCACAATACCATGTTATTTTTTACTGAAAAGGGTAAGTGTTTCTGGCAAAAAGTATATGATATCCCTGAAGGAACTAAAATTTCAAAAGGAAGAGCAATCCAAAATCTTATCAATATTGATTCTGATGATGTTGTAAAAGCATTTTTAAATATTACCAGCCTTACTGACCCGGAATATGTAAAAAACCATTTTATAGTACTCTGCACACGAAACGGAGTAATGAAAAAGATGGCGCTGGAAGATTTTACACGGCCAAGGCAAAATGGTATCCTTGCAATTACTATTCGGGAAGGTGATAGCTTGATTGATGCTAAATTAACCGATGGAAACAGCGAAATTCTGGTTGCTATTCGTTCGGGTCGTGCCATTCGCTTTCCTGAAAACAAGGTTAGAGCCATGGGTCGCACAGCTGCCGGTGTTCGAGCAATTAAAATTTCGGAAGGCACAGATGATAAAGTAATTGGAATTATTTGTGTTGACAATAGCGAACAAGATATTTTGGTAGTTTCTGAAACAGGATTTGGAAAACGTTCGAAAATTGACGATTATCGGATCACTAATCGCGGAGGTAAAGGTGTAAAAACCATTAATATCACCGAAAAAACAGGTAAGCTTATTGCTGTTAAGAGTGTAACCGATAAGGACGATCTGATGATTATCAATAAATCTGGTATTACCATTCGTTTAGCAGTATCCAGTTTCAGAGTGATTGGTCGTACGGCACAGGGTGTTAAATTAATCAACCTTCGCAAGAATGATGTAATTGCATCAGTTGCACAAGTACCAAAATCAGAAGATGAAAATTATGAAGCACCTTCTATTGAAGGCGATTCCGAACCTGATATAACGAATATTGATTAAATGACTTACTTTGAATAAATATATTTTTTAAACTTTGATAAACTAAATTTAATAATAAATTGAAAATGAAACGGATAACATTTTTTATTGCATTATTTATTGCAGGCTTGATAAACCTTCAAGCCCAAACAGATGTTTCTTCGGGTCCAAATTACAAATCGCTTGAAAGTAAGCTTGAAAAAAGTAATAAGACCCTTGAAGACCCCAAAAAGAGCGCAGCACCGAAAACCTGGATTGAAAGAGCAAAATTGTTTCAGGAAGTTGCTGAAGTAAATACCCAGAATTTAAGGGCAGGAATGTCAGCCACTGAAATTAAATTATTGTTTAAAGATCCAAAAGAAGTTAAAACCCTTCAAAACGGTAAGGAGCAATGGGTTTATGAACGGATGGTTTTGGATATTGAAAATGCAGTATTAAAAGATTGGAAAGAAACTCAGGTTATTCATCCAAAACCACTTGACGAAGCTTTTGCTTGCTATAATAAGGCAATAGAATTGGATACTGAAGTTAAATTAACCAAAAAAATAGCAGAAGGCCTTAAAAGTCTTAAAGATTTATATCAAAAGAAAGCACTTAATTGCTATAGTATTCAAGATTTTGCTTGTTCTTCCGAATCATTTAAAATGGAAGTTAATATAAGTGAAATGAAGCAAGTAAACATAATTGATACAGTTATCATTTATTATACTGGACTTACGTCTAACGAAAATAAAAATTATGAAGATGCTATCAAATATTTTCAAAAAGCAGCGGATTTGAAGTATAAAGAGCCTGGTCTTTATAACAATCTTTATAAAGCATATCTGGCCAAAGGAGATTCTGCAAAAGCATTTAATTCTTTAAAACAAGGCTTTGCTGCTTATCCTGAAAATGTTGGTATTCTTATCGAAATTATCAATTATTATTTGATTACAAACAACAGTCAGGCAGCACTGGAATATCTTGAGAAAGCCAAAAAGAATGATCCCACCAATAAATCATTCTATTTTGCTGACGGTACTTTATATGACAAGATTGGGAATATGGACAAAGCGGTTGAATCTTATAAAAAAGCAATAGAATTAGATCCCATTTATTTTGATGCATATTTTAATCTTGCAGTAGTTTACTTTAACAATGCAGTAAAATTAACTGAAGTAGCTAATTCAGAATTAGATAATAAAAAATATTTAGACAAGAAGGTGATAGCTGATGAAGAATTTAAAAAAGTAATTCCATTCATGGAAAAGGCTTATGAAATTGCAAAGAGTTCACCTGAGGGCGCAACTAATATGAAATCAGCTTTAGAAACACTTAAAACATTGTATTACCGTTTAAAGATGAACGACCAGCTCGAAAGGGTTAATAAATTACTTCAAGAGATTAAATAATTTAGATAACGTTATTTTAAAAAGCCGCCGTGTGCGGCTTTTTTTATGTAGTGATGTTTTGGAATATTTCTATTTAACATAATATAAATTATAGGACAATTATTATATAATGTATACTTGATTATCAACTACTTATAAAAGCAAACACGCAAACAATTTTGA
>JANXXY010000481.1 GCA_025350365.1 Bacteroidales bacterium
CAACGGCTATTCAACCCTTAATTCGCATATTATTTTATCTGTTTCTCCAAGGGGATAATCACGCCAAAAGTAACATCTCGGCCCGGGTTGTATATTCCAACATATTTTAACCTATTCAGATGGTCATAATATATTTTGTTAGTTATATTAGAACCACTTACAAACAAAGTAGCTTTGGTTTTTCCAATCATCAAATCAGTTCCCAGTGAGGCATTGAGCAATAAATACCCATTGGTTGCCGTTTCGAATGAATCATACCGGTTTTGTTTACTTACCAGGTCGATGCCTAAACTAACATAAGGTTCTCTGAAAATGGTTTTCGATTTGGTTATTACCCATCGCAATGTGTGTTTTGAATGCAAGGGAGGTATCAATGGCAGTGGTTCGTGTGATTGCTGGTTTTCGGCATGAACATATGAAACACTGTTTTCGAAATGGATGAAATCAATGGGGTGAATATCGGCAAATATCTCAAAACCTGTTAATAATGAGTTGCCTTGAACAAACCGGTAAACTGGAAATTCTGTTCCATTAATCGATTTTGTTTCTCCATTAATATTTCGCTGATAAATGTAATTGGTAATGGGATTATAGAAAGCGCTGAATGTGATTGCCGAACTTGTATTATGAAATGCTATTTCGCCATCCAGCTGCATGCTGGTTTCAGATCGCAGGTTGCTATTTCCCAATTCGTAACGAAAAGTGCCCTCGTGTACCCCGTTTGACGAGAGTTCGGCTATGTTTGGAGCCCTAAACCCCCGGCCCAGATTGACTTTTAGATCACAACTGCGGCTTAATTCCCATGTCATTCCTAAAGCGCCGGAAAAGGCAGATAATTTAGTGTTGAACCCCTGAAACCGCACGATATCGGTGTTCTGATCTGATAATACCAGTTGATGTATCTGAATGTCTCTCATATCGTACCTGATACCTCCATTAAATGTTAATTTTTTCAATGACTTTTTAAGATAGACAAATGCACCGCCATCCAGCAGAAGATAATTGGGAATAAGGTATTCAGTTCCTTTGTTTTCGTTATCCTGCGCCATACCTGAAAATCCAGCCACGGGTTCCCATCCATTATGTTCACCAAAAAGGTATTTAACGTCATAAGTAAAAGTACTCAAATGAAAAAACAATCCGGGAGTATCCTTTGATACAGAAAACTCCTTGCGTTCATTGGTTTGGTAACCAAGGTTTACTTTTAACTGATTACTGCTGGTGATAATAAAATTATTTACCCATCCTATTTTATAGTGACTTACATTTTGAAAAGGAGTATCAAGCGATCTACTCTTTAAAACATTCGTTGGGACGATTACTCCGCTCTGATCAATAAATTTTTCTGTTATAGAATCACGTTCTGCTTTAATGCTTCCGATATTCGCGTTATAGGAACTCAGATGCAGATGCGAATAACCCCATGATCGATTGATTCCAAACGTACCACTAAAATCCCTTTCGTTAAACCCTGAATTATAGACGTATTCTGTTGGAGTTTGAAAGGCTGCTGCACTTTTGTAAGTTCCTCGTACTTTCCAGATAAACCCGTTCATATTTCCCTGATTCATAAGCGAACTGGAAATCAAACTGTTATTTGACGAATAACGAGATGCTATTTCAGAATCGATGTGACCGACATGCGCGGGTGTGGGTTCCATTATATTGATTACTCCACCCAATGCATCAGAACCATACAAAAGACTTGCAGGTCCTTTGAGAATTTCTATCCGGTCAACAGCAAACTGATCAATTTCGAGTCCATGCTCATCACCCCATTGGTTTCCCTCCTGACGCATACCATCGTTGAGAGTGATCACATGGTTATAGCTCAACCCACGGATTACTGGTTTGGAAACAGCGCCACCAGTAGTTATAGCAGATATTCCAGGAATAGAAGTTAGTCCATTCACCAAATTGGAAGCAGCAATAGTAAGTAAATCTTTCCCTTTTATGGTTGATACCGAAACACTTGTATGTCGTATATCGCTTGAAACGCCACTTCCGGTAATCACCACTTCGGAAACTTCAATGGAGGATGGTTCTAACTCAAAAGCAAGAATGGATGTTACCGCAAAATCGACTTGAATTGCAAGTGACTTATAACCGATAAAACTTACCTGAACCATCATGCGGGCTGCCGGAAGGTTATCAAAATGATAATTGCCATCTTCGTCTGTAATTACTCCAAGTTTGAGGTCGGTAATATAAACAGTTGAGCCTGGCATTGCAGCATGCGTTGCCTTATCAGTAACTTTCCCGGCAAGGGTTTTATGAGGTATTTCCACAGCAACAATAGGTTGCTTATTCACTATGAATATAAGGATTGCTAATAAAATAAATATATATATAGGTTTCATAAGTTCATGTTTAATAAAAGATGCAAGAATCAACGGTCAAGTCAATAGATAGTCTACCACTCTAAATTCGATATAATTAAGTCTAATTGGCTTTTAATTAATACTATATACTATTGGACTGTGTTGTTTACCAATGATTTGTAAGGAATGAAATTAAGATAAAAATAATTTCTTACAGAAAAATATAGTGTACTGAAGAGTATGCTTTTTGAGGAGGACCTCTGAGATCAATATTACGATGGGTTGCAACTAAAAGAGGATTAGAGTAATAATCAACCAGTTTTTTGGGATACGACACATTCGTTTGTGTCAATACGTCCGAAATGATTACATATTCGGGTATTTCAACTTTTAGGATGAGACAGTGCTGATGTTTAGACTCAATATAATGTCCACTTTCTCTAAAAAAATCATCCTCCGTTTCGAAATGGTGAAAATAGTGGTGTACAAATTCCGGTGGAACAATCAGAAATGTGATCGATGCCAACAGAAATGAAGCTAACCATTTTCGAATACACATTATCATACTCACCATTTAAATAAAAACGATTATTATGATGTTTTGTTCTATATAAAAATAGGCATCTCCGTATTTGGTTCACACAAAGTTTACAAAGAAGAATTTAAATGTAAGAAAAATAACTTTTTGTTATCACCTAAAAATTAGCTGTTTATGCTTAAAAATCGTATTTAAAATAAGGAAACCAATATAATATTTTCTGTTGGTAATATTTTTTCATTTTTTTAATGATAAAAAATAGGTTTATATTTGTGTTGAGTGCAACATTAATAATTAAACATTTTGAGTCAAGTGATTAACAATAACTTAAATGTTTATAAAATAAAATAGCGATTATATCACAAATAAATAAGTAGAACTATGTTTTTGTACTAAAGTGTTCTAGCAATTTTTCCTCATAATATTCATTCTTTTTTAAATTATAAGTTTTAAAAGGTAAAATTTTTAAGGAGAAAGCTTTATGAAATTTTACACGTTGATTTTTATCGATAGGGTTTATGAAACCGGAGCATATAATGGCATTTCAGGTGAATTCGAAAAACAAATAAATACCTATATACCATGTGCTAAAAACCTAGCTTTATCTTTAAATCATTATGGATATAAACTTTCCATAGTTACAAACGAAAGTGACTATATTAAATCTTTGACGAATAACATTGAAGTA
>JANXXY010000482.1 GCA_025350365.1 Bacteroidales bacterium
TGAAAGAATATTAACGGCAGTATCTAAACTTTCGATATTTACAAGATTGGGGATATTGGTTGAAGCGAATGCATCGGGCATGCCATTATTTTTAACCGATATTTTATATGTATGGCCAGGCATAGGACGAATATTAATGGAATGATAGTTTTTATTATAAATGTAATTTGAACTCCAAATTTTATGGTATTGCATACTATCAATTACTTTATCATTCTCGTAAATAAGTGTTTTAGCGTTATTATAGGATTTATCGCTAGTCCATATTAAGGTTGTATCATCAATTTTCAAGCTTGTGTGTATATTTAGTGATATTAAACTATCTGATGTGATTAGTCCGTTTATAACTGTTTTATTGCCTGAATCTGGTATGGTAATATCTTCAGGTTTACAAGAAATAAAAATAGCAAAAAATAGCAAAAAATATGAAGTCCTCATTTGTATATACCTGATTAAAGCCTTTGTAATGATGAAACTTCCATGGGTATCATCATAGTCCTCATGAATAAATCCTAGTTTAGGGATATTATTTTGAATTTGAGGGCTTCATCCATGGAAGTTTCCAGAAATAAATATTAATTAGATTGCACCTTAAATGCAATGAATAAAAAAGTGTTAATATTTAAGGATTTTATAAGCAATAGCTTCCATTCTTGAGCTGTATCCACAAGTTTGGTTATCGTAATACCAAATAGTCAACCAACCTCTACCCCATTACTCTATTAACCCTCCCCCGAGAGTTAACAAAGGGTTTTGTTATTTTTCAAAGACTTCGGAAAGGTTTATTTCCAAATCGGGAAATATCGAAACCCTTACAATATCTGTTGATATATATTCAAAAGTATCAAATTTGCCGGTATCGTCTAATAAATAGACCAATACAGAATCGGAAGCAGGATCAACAATCCAATATTCGCGGACACCGAAGCGCTGATAGAGAAACGACTTTATCCCCATGTCTTTCTTTGAAGTTGATGGAGACAATATTTCCACAATCAAATCCGGTGCACCGTTAGCTCCTTTCTCGTCAAGCCTCACAGGGTTACAAATCACTGAAATATCGGGCTGGACCACATTTTCAACCTCTTCATCTTTAGCGCCAATTTTAGAGAACCTCACATCAAATGGGGCCGGGAAAACTTTACATGGTTTTCCTTTCAGGTAGTTGTAAAAGCCACTCAATAGGTTCATTAATATAGTCTGATGCTTAGTATTGGGAGCCGGATTCATATCATAAGCAAAGCCATCAATAATTTCCCAACGTTGGTTTTCATCCCAAGCCCTGTAATCGGCATAGGTAAATTTTTCATTTTTGACCTTTGGCAGTACCATTGTGAATTATTTTGCGTAAAGATAAACAAAAACAATCTTACAATCAATTATTTGAGAAGGCAAGATGAAGTGAGCAGGCCAGATTTACGCGTTTGAAATAAGGTAAATACCTCCCTTTTGAGCTAAAAGATTTTGTACCGAAGATTCTTTACCAGAAAGAACCTCTTCGTATTTCACGTTCTTCTCAAAAGGGTATTCAAAATTTTCGAATGCCCATAAAACTGAAGTGCCATTATGACTGTACATTACCCCCTTTTCTCCTGGCAATATTTCCCGGTTAAACATATAATCGTTTACCCGGCTATAAATCTTTATAAGCTTGTATGCCAATGGATTTTCTGTACCGAGGTATAATTTGTCACGACGGATGTTCCAATTTATTTTCCAAACCATTCTATAGGCTAATCCTTTAAAAAACACATCCATTGGGTCTAATCCGGCTTTTTTAGCATCGGCCTCGCTAAAATCACAATAACAATCGGCCCACAATGGCATTGTAGCAATACGATCGATCAGATCGGGACCTGTGCGGTTTATGCCAAAAACTCCCATATCCTCCCCACAATAGTGATATCCATCCTTTTGCATTTGAGATACGATGCTTAAATGAGCCATATACTGTGAATGAATAAGCTTGGGAGGTTCTTTCTCCGGCCTGTATTTTCCGGTTACCCCTTTCTGGTCGAGGGTAACCCCTTTCCAACTTTTTGTTCCATCAAACTGGGCATGATGAAATTTGTCACTTGACATATTAAACGATGAATCAAGGAAGATACCTTCGATGACTACTTCATCATGAAAATATTTCCACTGCTTTAACCAATATTTACGAATTTCTTCATCCCGAAGGTTAAGCACACAAAACCGCGGTGTATAATGATCCGCTTCAATGGCATTGGAAGCATTTCGAATAAAAGGTGATTTTGATTTATTGAGCACTTCCATGATTGTGCCTTCTGCCGGAAGAAACTCAATCCCTTTTTTACGACCATCACGCTCCCTGAAACGTTCCGTTAGCGTTGAAATTGCAGTATTTCCCCACATTTCTACCCTCACCTCCAGCTTTCGCAGCCTGTCAAAAATTTTTCAATTTATCTTCCCCAACTGTCTCCGAGATTTTATAGTCTACATTGCAACACATATTAGAGACACCCCATGTGTTCATATCATTTTGGCACTGATTGTCAATAAATATCGTTTTTATTCCGGCATCAATCAGTTTGGCTAATCCTTTTTCGCGATAACGATCAAAATCAGGCTCCGTCCATTCCTCGATGATACCATAGGTAGTAATTCGTTCACGTTTCATACCCGCTTGCTGATGAAGCTCTTCATGAACAAGTTCCCGAACATCGTTATAAAGGTTTACGCGGCCAATCCGGTCGAGTTTCCCAGGTATCCACAACACTTCCATGGGTGATGTTTCAAAGCTGTTCATCAGATCGTTGCAATGCTCATGAAAATGTACAATTTCGTTGTATCCCCGCCATTTTTCAAATAACGATCGAATATACGCTACTTTCGAGGCCCATGTAATCCATGTCCCCTGTTCGGCGGATGTAAATGTAAATCCCTGAATTTGAGTTTGTAATGGATGAAACTGAAAAACGTTTGGATTAGCAACTCCAGGTAAATACCATTCTGTCGAATACATATCCTTGCTATTGCTAAACTTCTGAATACAATCAACCACACCATTTCGCATCCAATGCTCATTTCCTTTGGCAGTACCACCAACCTCCCAGGAGACCCGATCGGTAATTTTATAAATTGCCAGGCTATCACTCTTGAAAAGGTATTGGTAACTAAACCCTTTCTCGGTTACTTTGCCTACTTTACGTTCGATGGGTTTAATAACCATTGAAAATTTAGTATCCAGTGCATCCTCGTAAAAAATCTCTTCGATGTTTGTTAGTTGACATCATATTATTTACATTAAAAAGGTTTTAATTTTGTATATCAGAAAATAATAATCTTGAAAAATAAAACAACTGTTTGCAAAAATTAAATTTTTAATCAATGTATTTTGAGCCCTTCAAAAAGCCATTCGTTTCTGGCTGATCTTCTTTCTTAAAAAGAAAATTCCCCGTTACCAAATAATCCATTTCGGTGGACATAAAACATCGATAAGCATCATCGGGTGTGCCTACAATGGGTTCTCCCCTGACATTGAAGCTGGTATTGACCAATACATCATAGCCCGTTTTTTCCGAAAAAGCCTGTAACAATTGATAAAACTGAGGGTTCGTAGATACATGAACTGTTTGAACACGTGCCGAATAGTCGATATGGGTCACCGCTGGAATATCCGAACGCAGGTGATACAATCGTTCCGGCAACGTACCATCTCCTCCTGCTTCTTTCGTTCTTCGGGCTTCATTCACCGGGGCTACAAACAACATATAGGGAGAAACGTGTTCAAGATCAAAATACTCATGACACTTTTCATCTAAAACTGCTGGAGCAAAAGGCCGAAACCCTTCACGGTACTTAATTTTCAGGTTTAGTTTACGTTGCATATCCGGATTTCTGGCATCGCCCAGAATACTTCGGTTACCTAAAGAGCGGGGACCAAACTCCATTCGCCCCTGAAACCAACCAACTACATTTCCTGATGCTAGCAGGTCAGCTGTTTCTGTACATAAACTTTTAAAATCCGAAAAATGGGTTGCTATGGCACTGTATCTTGTTATCGTTCTTTTTATATCGTTATCGTTAAATCCGGGTCCCAGAAAAGTTCCACTCATGCCATCGGGTAAGTAAATAACCCGAGGCTTATCCAACCCAATGTGCCATGCAGCAAGGGCAGCTCCTAATGCGCCACCGGCATCACCTGCTGCGGGCTGTATCCAAATGTTTTCGAATATTTTTGTTTTTAACAGTTTACCGTTCGCTACACAATTCAAAGCCACGCCCCCAGCAAGAACCAGGTTGTTGCAATGTGTAATTTCCTTAGCATACCTGCCTAGACGAATTACAATGTCTTCGGTAATTTCCTGAATTGCAAGAGCAAGGTTCATATAATCCTGTGTAAGATCGCTCTCCGGTTTTCGAGGTGGTATCCCAAAAAGAGCTTCCCATCGCTTATTATGAGTCATCTTCAACCCGGTGGCAAAATCAAAGTAATCCATGTTAAGGAAGATGGAACCATCGGGCAACACCTCCACCAAATTTTGCAGAATTTTATCCTTGAATTCCATTACTTGAGCAGAACCACTATGCCCGTATGGGGCAAGACCCATCAACTTATATTCACCGCTATTTACCCTGAAACCGGTATAATAGGTAAATGCTGAATACAATAATCCAACGGAATGAGGAAAATGAAGTTCTCTTAGTATTTCAATGTGGTTTCCATGCCCTTTTCCAATTGTTGTGGTGGACCATTCCCCCACTCCATCGATCGTGAGAATGGCGGCCTCCTCATAAGGTGAAGGATAAAAAGCACTTGAAGCGTGTGAGAGATGATGTTCAGGAAACCAAATGGGAGACTGAATGGTACCGAATTTTGACAATTCATCCTTCAACATTTTTTTCATGAACAGTTTATCCTTGATCCAGACAGGAATAGCGGAAACAAAGCTCATGATTCCCTTTGGGGCAAAAGCATGATAAGTCTCCAGCAATCGTTCGAATTTGATAAACGGTTTTTCGTAGAAAACAATGGCTGTAAGGCTTTCGAAGGGAATTCCACCTTCGTCCAATACATATTTCACGGCCTGTTTAGGAAAGGCCGCATCATGCTTTATCCGGGTAAAACGTTCCTCCTGAGCGGCAGCAACAATTCTCCCATCGACTAACAGCGCTGCTGCACTGTCGTGATAATATGCCGAAATACCTAATACAGCCTCTGCCATAATTTTTTTAGAATAGCGAGTAAATAAATGGAGCAAGCGCAGTCCCTCCTGATAAAACGACTAGTGCCCCTAGCAGCAAAAGGATAACGATGATTGGTACTAGCCAGTATTTTTTTCTGGTTTTCAGAAACAGCCACAATTCCTTTAAAAATTCCATACTTTAAGTATTAGTCCAGGTAATTTTGT
>JANXXY010000028.1 GCA_025350365.1 Bacteroidales bacterium
CATCGCCAAAGCGAAGAAGTCTTGAGAAAAAATGTATATGACCGCCAGGACAAAGTGTTTGAAATCCGAAACAAACTTGAAGAAGCTTTGGTTCGTGCACATTACGAAGCAAAAACTGCTTGGGACAAAGGCGCTTCCGAAAAGGAAATGCAGCCTGTTTTGATGCTCATTCGTCATGCTCAGTGGCGTTGGGATTACACAGCAGCCAGCCACGGCGCTTCCTTCCATTCACCTACCGAAACATCGCGAAATATTGCCAATGGAATTGGGCAGGCACAGGAGGCAAGAATTCTATTGTCTCGTATTTTGGCTAAATATGGATTTGCAGGAGAGCTTCCTTATCCTGATATCTCTACCAAGGAAAAAGCGCAAGTGCTTATTGGTCTGGATATACCAAAGTTGATTGAAGAAAAGCAGGATTTTCTAAAGAATATCATTCCAAAATGGGACAAAGAGGCAAAGGAGAGGGAGTCAAAATATAACTGATTTTGCGGCTGAATTGCAAATTCCGCTGAGCACAAACTAATAATTTTAAAGTACCAAATGATCTCAGAGAGGTCTAATGTTTATAGAAAAGAATACATGAAAAGAATATTCGACCCCAACCGGGGTCGGACAATGTTGCAAATAAATATTTTTTCTATAAACATAAAATCCCTCTGGGATTTAAATGCAAGGTTCTCGTTGAAATATACGTAAAAACCGTGTATTTCATTTAATAAAATGTGCCTTTATGATATTATAATTTAAATGTATAAGATTTAAACAGCATACCCTAATCACAAAAATCATAATTCAGACATCAGTTAGTCAAACTTAAAACCAAACTTCATTCCTACCGATTTAAACTTTCCATCTTCAAATGACCCAAAGACACTAATATTTCCAATGAAATAAATCTGACCAACGCCATAACCAAGTTCAACATAATTTTTTAATGCTGATGTGTTAAGGTAATTCAGATACAGGTTTTCGTTCCATATCGTGTTTGATATTAAGGGCAGTCGCTTCAATAGCAGCAAATCGGTTTGATATTGGATGTGCCCTTCAATATAATTTTTCGAAGTGCTGTATCTATAGAAATCAAGTAGTTGAAATGAATTTTCAAAATCAGTAAACTGAACCATTATAAATTGTGTATTGAAATGCTTGAACTCTGAGAAGTGAATGTCTTTTACATTAATGAAAACCCCACTTTCCAGTCGGTATTGTAAGGTACTTCCTTTCGAAGTTTCGATGTGTTGATTCAAACCTCCTGACAACAAATTATAGGATGAGTTGCTGCCAAGGATACCACTCAGTCCGCCTTTGCAGTTGACATTGAATGTAGGATATTTTGACCGGATCATTTTTTTGCGATGATTTTCTATTTTATAGTAATATTCCGGCGTGTAACTTAAGCCGGCATTCACCGAAAAACTTTTATAATTTGAATTTTGTGGCTGAAGAAAAACGTCGTTGTTCGGAACATTGGAAGTATAATCTCGTTTGTTCCTGAAGAAAAACGAATAGTCGCTGGTATTTTCAAGGAAACGGGTTTGCATGTAGGTTAACGACGTTGAAAGTCGCAATCCGTTTGCCAGGTCAATTTGGTTGCCAATAGTAACATGTCGTTTTTCGAATAGTTTCATATAGTTATACCGGAAAAAAAGCGACATTATACCATTCATCCTGCCATTTATTCCGGAGGTTTGATTAAAATCGGAGCTGCCAGTGCCACCATCAATTGAAAATTCTCCGTTTTTAAAAGGTGCATATAGATATTTCGCAGAGACCATTCCCATGAACGCTTTACGATTGAAGGCATAGTATCCGACAGGTTTAATTGAAAAACTATGAATACTATCGATGCGTGTGTCAAATTTTAAAGATTGCCCATAAATCCAACCGTCCACTGTATTGAAAGCAAGGTATTTTGGAACGACCAATCCGCTATAGCTGACGTTTGTTTTTAAATGTTTCAAGTACTTCGATGAGCCAATAAAAACGTCCTTTATTGGTTCCGGAAATTTCTTTTTTGTTGTTGTTTTTGTAGTATCGTTTTTGGCCTTGGGTTGAGTATTGATCATTACCGAATCCTTGACATGGAAACTTTTAACCTCTTCGATGGTCAATGGAACAGGTCGCATTGTATTCCACATGGAAGTGTCTCGCCTTGATGCTAATGAATCAACTTCAATCTTAATATCCGAATGCCTGTCTTTTATTTCGAGCGATTTTATAGTATCTCGTTTGTTTTTCTTCTCTTCTTCACGGGTTGCTTTCACCACTTTTCGCAAATCGCGCTTTGTAAAATCCTTTTTAGCAAGCAACTTTTGGGTTTCGTTGTTCTCTTCCTTTGCACCAGAAGGCTGATCCGGCAATTTGGCAACCACAGGACCTTTTAACCGTTCATTGATTTGCAGATTTGTGAATTTAACGGTAGATATGTAATTGTATCGACCTTTAATACCTAACATTGAAGCTTCGACGCGGAAAGTATGGCTTATTGGTAGCCAGGCATTGTCAATTACCGGCGAATAAATTTGTTTGATATCAATAGAGCCCCAGAATTGTTCGTTGCGAAGATCAACCGAATGCAAGCACCAGTATTGCTCAACAATATAGATGTATCCCGAGAATAACTTTTGGCTTTTGCGACGGGGAATCACTTTAATTTTATCCACCAGATAATCGCCCTCCTTGCTACAGCCTTCGTAGGAGAATTGGTAGTGGAAAAACGATTTTGGCGAAATGGGGGATATTTGTTCGAGTATTTCGGCTTGATAAAAACTTGTTTTTATAAACTCAACAGGAGTTATGGGTTGATTATTGTTTTCAGGAAAAGTCGATCGCAACGATTTCACCTTTTGCTTGTATTTGTTGGGTGCATCGAAGGTAATCTCATTAATCGATTCATCAAGATATGCATATCCTATTTTAATTTTAATCTCTTTACCGTTTTTATCCGAAAATGTTATTTTTTTCGCCAACAATCGCGGCATTTTATCCAGAATCATGGTGCCTTTCAGGTACAATTCCGATTGATAATGTTTGACCTGATTAAGGTGATAGGGCGCCCAGGCAATTACCCGCCGCATAATGGCATAAGCAGGATCTTCAGAATTTTGTGTAATGGTTACTTCTTTTATCTGATAACTTTCGGTAGTCATCATAATATCGATTGTTTGTGATGAACTACCAACAGAAATTTCCTTTCTCACCTGCTTGTAACCAAGCGATCGGAAAAGGATAGTGTAAGTGCCTGATTTCAGATTAATCTCAAATTTACCATTTGCATTCGAACTGGTACCTGTTTTTAGATTTTCAATATAAATAGTTGCAAACGGAATAGGCCCTTTCTTTTCATCGGTAATAATTCCCTTGATTCCCTGGCTATAAGTTGTAAAAAATAGATTTGTTAAGATTGAAAAAAATAACAGGTATCTCATAGGGTAGATTGCTATATTATTTCATTAGGACGATTAACAAACGTAAATGTTACAATAATTTGTTTAAGGATAATCGAAAAAATCTAACCTTCCAAATGCACATTCTCATTACTTAATCCATTCTTAATAAGTAAAATCAGAATAAACCAATCGTCCATATATCCACCTGTCATTTCGTCACCAAATTACGTGCGTATATCAATAGTTTACAACAATGTTTTTATTCTGCCCGTAAACGTGCATGAAAATGGTTCTCGAGATTCTTTAATCAATAAAAATTGCAAAATGAAACTAAAAATCGTGATGTTAGGAGTCTTAATAATAAGTTACTTAAGTTTGAAAGCACAGTCCTTGCAAGGTGAAAAAGCAGTTACCCATTTCTATAATGTTAATTTGGATGACGGCATTCTGGATCTGTTCTCTTCTGTAAAAATAGACAATAAAATATTTGAACCTACTAACAAAAAAGTGACTAATGAATTTACAGCTAATATTATTGATACATTCTACACTATTGCTTCTGCAAAATTGAGAGAGGAACTTGGATTGGAATTATTGCCTCTTAGTGAGTTGCATAGTAAAATTAAATACAGCAGAAAATATCCAAATTGCCCGGATATGGTCAATATTAAAAAAGTACTTAAAAACGCATCCGGATATCAATATTACGCTGATTTCTTTGTAAATGTTTATTCGGATTTTCCCCAAAATCCCGAAAACCTCTTCCCTGAAAAGATAAAACCGTTATATGCAATTAGTTTTTCATTATACAACGCTAAGGGTGAAACTGTTGAGAAAATTGAATTCAGTTTTAGGTCAAAGGAAGTTATGGCTAATGAAGGCAATCAGGACTTAATTATAAAGGGACAACAATTAAAACTGAACCTCTGCAAAAATTATAGCGAGGCTCTTAATGGGTTTTCAACCATATGCAAGAAAAAATTAACGGCACAATTATAAATCCCGGTAAACAAGTCAATGTGGAAACCCAAAGTTAAAATAAACTGATGCATGGTATTTCTTAACGTTTCATGCATTAAAAATTAGGGAAGTCATGTAACTTCCCTAACTGCTTAAACTTTCCTATTTCTTATAAGGCCTTACCACTGTTGTAAATTGATATACCTGAGGCAATACCCTGTATTGATTCAATACCGAAATAGCTGTGCATCCTACACCACTTGTCGCGTAGTCAAAGTTGAATGTAGTTCCGTCGAAGGGTAGTATCTGATAAGGGTATCTGGACCGCGTTATGTTGTCGGTTGAAAATGGCTGGGCACTAAAATTAAACAGGTTGTTTCCTTTGAATTCCAATCCAATACCGTCAGTTGTTTCCAGTCTTACCCAGCGATTGTCGGTTCTTAATCCATAATCCTGAGGAATGAGGTACTTCTCAGTCATTTCCTGAATCGAAAAGTGGTATTCTCCAATTTTCGCTCCCGATTTTCTGTCTGGATAATTTTCAAACGGACCCCGGCCATACCATGCCACCTGGCTCAAATCTTTGTTGATATTCCATTGCTGACCTATTCTTGGCAGCCATGCTGGCATCAATCCCTGAGGGGTAATGGTATGAGCGATGGTTATTTCTCCGTTTCCGTTGATAGTGTAAACATATTTATTTTCGAAAGCTGTACTGTAATGAATTCCTTCCGCATGATCCTTAACCTCCAGCATGATTTTATTATCAGCAGGTTTTGAAATGGTTAATTTATCCACAGCAAACGTCAGTTGGTCGAGGCCAAGTGATCGCCAATTGTTGGCAGGGTCCTCTCCCATTCCGGGTTCGCGATAAGTGAGATGTGATTGTCCAACTGCCCATTGATCGAGCTCATTTGCTAACGGAGCCCGCCATATATTCAGTTTCGGACCCTCGTTTATCATAGCCTTTCCCTGGAATATCATGGAAGTCAGTTTGCCAGTTGACTTGTCAAAAACATATTGAAAATCTTTTCCGATAATGATTACTACTTTCTGATTTTCGGTGAATGAAATTTCTGGTATTTTCATTGTCTGAATGGTCTCTTCTAATTTTTTCCATGGCAATTCGAGCTGACTCCATGCCACTTCGAAACCTTCAGGTGCCCAGATTTGGGCTTTTTTCAAACTGAAACTTACCAATATACGGTATTCTGTTCCTGCCTGGAGGTCGGGTTTAGTGTAGGGAATTTTTATCATTTGTTTTTGAAGAGGATTGACAGACAGTTTTAATTCGCCTTGCTGAATCACATTTTCATTGGCTTGCAACTGCCATATTGCTTTCAATTCGCTGAGGTCTGTAAAATGATACCGGTTCCAAACCTCTGCCATTCCGTTTTCGGGATTTAACAACTCCACATTTACCGGTTGTGCCGATTTTTTTACCTGCCATAATTCCGGCTGTGGTGTCCTGTCGGGCCATATAAGTCCATACGTGCGGCCTCCGATACCCATACTGAAAAAAGTTCCTTGATCCTGAACCTCGTCAAAATCAAGCCAGAGCTGAGCTTCGTCTTTTAATGAGCTTGTAGGGTTAAGTAATTGGTCAATAGCAATGGCATGGTTAAAGATGCCCACCTGGTCGAATTTGGCATTGCTGGTTCTTCCTGCATATTCCTGACCTTCGATCTCCGCGTTCCGGCCAATATTTACTGGAAATGGTTTGTTAGTGATACTTCCTGAGAAAGGTTTGCTTCCAGCAAGTTTCCCATCTACATAAATGGAAATTGTTTTACCATTATATATTCCGGCAAGGTGATGCCAGTTGTTTTCCCAGTTTTGAGGAACTGCAACTGATAAATCGGTACGAATTGCATCGGTTACATAAAATTGAAGAGAATCTTTTACTTGTTGGCGTAAACCAAACTGGTAGCTTCCTTTTGTAATGAAAGTACCGTCGGTATTCCATGTGCGGGGAAATATCCAGAGCGATAAGGTAAGCTGCTTTCCTGTTATGTCCAATGCCGGATCGCGGTATACATCTACCCACTGGTCATAGCCGTTTAACTCAACTGCAGATCCGAATTTTCCCTGAACCAACTTTCCGCGGCCCTTGATGGCAGTGTTGATATGGTTTTTGGAGGCATCGGTGAGCTTTTGTATTTTTTCGCGGATACCCGGACTTACCCAATCCCAAAGGGCTCCCCCAATACAACGCGGGTAATTGTAAATGACATCCCAGTATTCGTCAAGCCCACCACAGCCATTGCCTTCCACAGAGATATATTCGTCCATAAACGATGGGCGTGGATCCTGGCTTTCAGGAACCTGAGCAATTCTTGTTTTCAGTTCATATGGCGTTGGATAGCGGGGGCCGATAATGTCTTCACAGGGAACTTCGTTTTTCCAGGCAACATCGTCAGTGTTGCCACCATACATGAATATTCGGGTGGGATCAAGACGCTTACCTTCCTTTATGACTTCGCAGATATTGTTACCAATGCCGCTTTCATTTCCTGCACTCCAAAAGATGATGGAAGGATGATTTCTGTCGCGAAGTATCATACCCTGAACCCTGTCAACATAAGCATCACGCCATTCAGGCCGCTCTGAGATATATTCGGTCGCATGAGATTCGTCACCTGTTTCATCAACGATAAACATGCCCATTTCGTCGGCCAGATTCAGGTAATCGATGGTTGGCGGATAATGCGAGGTGCGCACACAATTGATGTTAAATTGTTTCATCAACATAAAATCTTTCCGGATGGTTGCTATATCCATAGTATGGCCAAGGTCGGGATGCTGCATGTGACTGTTCGTTCCGTTTAGTTTTACCGGCACACCGTTTACAAAAAGAGCCTGATGTTTTACTTCGACCTTTTTAAATCCAATGCGGCACGAAACCACTTCGATAGTTTTCGCATCTGAATTTATAAGTTCAAGTGTAAGGTCGTAAAGGTTGGGTTTTTCACTCGACCATTTTTCGGGATTCTTAATGTTCGAAGAAATGTTGACAGCCTGAATTTGTTTGTTGTCAATCGAAACTTGTTTTGAGAAAATATTTTGAGTAATAGGCTGATGGTTTTTGTCGAAAAGCGTGGCACGAACTGAATAGCCTGATTGATTGACGGAGGAAAAGTTTGCCAGGTAAGCAGTTATCGCTAGTGTGGCATCCTTATAATCTTTATCAAGATCAGTGGTAACAAAAAAATCTCGCAGATGAACTTTTGGTGTTGCCGTAAGGGAGACATCACGAAAAATGCCTGCCAGACGCCAAAAATCCTGATCTTCCAGATAAGTCCCGGCTGAATATTTGTAGACATTCACTGCAATCAGGTTTTTTCCTGGCTTCAGGTATTTTGTTACATTATACTCTGCGGGTTCGTTAGCACCTTCATTAAATCCAACTTCTTTTCCATTTACCCAGATAAATGAAGCTGAAGTGGCTGCTTCCAGCCGAAGAAAAACCTCTTTATCTTTCCATTTTGAAGGTATGACCACCGTTTTCCGGTAGGATCCCACCGGATTGTAATCATGAGGAATAAAAGGAGGATTGGCATGAAATGGTTGCGACACATTTCGAAATACAGGATCCCCATAGCCTTTCATTTCCCAGTTGGAGGGTACCTCAAGGTTATCCCATTTGGTATCGTCAAATTTTTCGGTATAAAAATCTTTTGGAGAAACGTCAGGGTTTTCTGACCATTTAAATTTCCAAGGACCATTGAGCAAAAGATAACCACCTGATTTGCTCCAGTTATTCTCCAATGCTTCCTGAACAGATGAAAACGGAACCATGGGAACATGGCCTGTCTCCTGGTTTAGTGTGAATTTTCCGGGATCTTCAATAAATTTATAGACGTTCTCAAGAAATCCTTGTTGTTGTGCACCTGTAAAATGTATACTAAATACAAAGCACATAAAACTTATAATGAGCTTATTTTTCATGTAAAGTATGGTTAGTTGTGTGTCCAAAGATAAAAAATAATAGTTGTTTTTACACTTAATTAATGGTTCGATATTACATTTTATTCTACACTTTTTTCAGCTTCCATTTTCCTTTGCGGAAAATAATGAATCCGGTAATTGCTAACATGGTTTCGGCAACAACAATTGCGATGTAAACCCCATTTTCGCCAACACCCAAATGAATTGCCAACAAATAAGCCAACGGAATTTCAACTCCCCAAAAGCAGAATAGGTTAATATAAGTGGGAGTATACGTATCTCCCGCACCGTTAATGGATTGTACCATCACCATTCCTAATCCATAAAATATAAATCCGTAACTTATCATTCGCAAACAAACCGCTCCCTTTTCAATAACCAGGGCATCGTTTGAAAATAGCTTTATAAA